>NZ_JBFTOJ010000007.1:0-43443 GCF_056397905.1 Stenotrophomonas sp. 05L414_2 | reverse complement strand
TCTTCGATGTCCACCACCAGCTGCTCGATCGGCTCCATGGCCTGGCCGTCGATCTGCTTGATGATCACTTCCGGGCGCGACACGGCCAGCTCGTAGCCTTCACGACGCATGTTCTCGATCAGCACCGACAGGTGCAGTTCGCCACGGCCGGAGACCAGGAACTTGTCGGCGTCTTCCAGCTGTTCGACCTTCAGGGCCACGTTGTGGACCTGCTCGCGGTCCAGGCGGTCCTTGATCTGGCGGCTGGTCAGGAACTTGCCACCGGACAGGTCCTTGTTGCCGGCGAACGGCGAGTTGTTGACCTGGAAGGTCATCGAGATGGTCGGCTCGTCGACGGTCAGTGCCGGCAGGGCTTCCGGGGTTTCCGGGTGGCACAGGGTGTCGGAGATGGTCAGCTCCGGAATACCGGAGATGGCGACGATGTCACCGGCTTCGGCGGTGTCCTGCTCGATGCGCTCCAGGCCCAGGAAGCCCAGCACCTGGGCAACCTTGCCGTTGCGCTTCTTGCCTTCACGGTCGATCACCGCGACCTGCATGTTCTTCTTCAGGGTGCCGCGCTGGATGCGGCCGATGCCGATCACGCCCACGAAGTTGTTGTAGTCCAGCTGGCTGATGCGCATCTGGAACGGACCTTCCGGGTCCACTTCCGGCTTCGGCGCGTGCTGCATGATCGCTTCGTACAGCGGGGTCATGTCGCCGTCGCGCACGGTGTCTTCCAGGCCGGCGTAGCCGTTCAGGGCCGAGGCGTAGACGATCGGGAAGTCCAGCTGCTCATTGGTGGCGCCGAGCTTGTCGAACAGGTCGAAGACCTGGTCGATCACCCACTCCGGACGCGAGCCCGGACGGTCGACCTTGTTGACCACGACGATCGGCTTGAAGCCCATCGCGAAGGCCTTCTGGGTGACGAAGCGGGTCTGCGGCATCGGGCCGTCCATCGCGTCGACCAGGATCAGCACGGTGTCGACCATCGACAGCACGCGCTCGACCTCGCCGCCGAAGTCGGCGTGTCCGGGGGTGTCGACGATGTTGATCCGGTTCTTGATACCGGTCTTCTTGTCTTCCCAGGTGATGGCGGTGTTCTTGGCCAGGATGGTGATGCCGCGTTCCTTTTCCTGGTCGTTGCTGTCCATCACGCGCTCGGCGAGGACGGTACGCTCGGACAGGGTGCCGGACTGCTTCAGCAGCTGGTCGACCAGGGTGGTCTTGCCATGGTCGACGTGAGCGACGATGGCGATGTTGCGAAGGTTTTCGATGGACATACGAAAGGGGGCCAGTCGGCGCCGGATTTGGAAAAAGAAGTCCAACATTATACGTCGAACTTGACGATTGGCGAAAACCTGGATTTCAGGACCGCTGAGGCCCCCATTCAGCCTGCCCCCCGGCGCTGCCCGTCCGCAGGCTGAAGACCCTGTCTGCGCACATGGTCGAAGCCGCCCATGCCACGGGGGAGGTGTATCCTTATGGGGCTGATTACACACCCCGCATCCCAAGGATCTGCATGTCCCTCATCGCCACTTTCGACACCACCCAGGGCCCGATCAAGGTCGAGCTGTTCGCCGACAAGGCGCCGCTGACGGTCGCCAACTTCGTGAACCTGGTCAAGCGCGGCTTCTATGACGGCCTGATCTTCCACCGCGTGATCCCCGATTTCATGATCCAGGGCGGCTGCCCGCAGGGTCGTGGCACCGGCGGCCCGGGCTACAAGTTCGAAGACGAGAAGAATGGTGTGAAGCACCAGATCGGCTCGCTGTCGATGGCCAACGCCGGCCCGAACACCAATGGCAGCCAGTTCTTCATCACCCACATCAAGACCGATTGGCTGGACGGCAAGCACACCGTGTTCGGCCAGGTCCTGGAAGGCCAGGCGATCGTTGATTCGGTCAAGCAGGGCGACGTGATCCATTCGATCACCCTGGAAGGCGACACCGACGCCGTGCTCGCCGCCCAGGCAGAGCGCGTGGGTGAGTGGAACAAGATCCTCGCCGCCTGATCCAATACCCGGACGGCCCCCTGCAGAGGGGGCCGTTTCCATGTTGCGGCCGCCCCGCCAGGCCTGTCCCCGCCCGCGCGGCCATCTCCCACAACGCTACTTAGCTTCTTAGCAGAGGAAATCCCCATGAAAGCACCTGTTCGTGTTGCCGTGACCGGCGCCGCCGGCCAGATCGGCTACGCCCTGCTGTTCCGTATCGCCTCCGGTGAAATGCTGGGCAAGGACCAGCCGGTCATCCTGCAGCTGCTGGAGCTGCCGGTCGACAAGGCCCAGGCCGCCCTGAAGGGCGTGATGATGGAGCTGGAAGACTGCGCGTTCCCGCTGCTGGCCGGCATGGTCGGTACCGACGACGCTGAAGTCGCCTTCAAGGACGCCGACATCGCCCTGCTGGTCGGCGCACGTCCGCGCGGTCCGGGCATGGAGCGCAAGGATCTGCTGCTGGAAAACGCGAAGATCTTCACCGCCCAGGGCGCCGCACTGAACAAGGTCGCCAAGCGTGACGTGAAGGTGCTGGTGGTCGGCAACCCGGCCAACACCAACGCCTACATCGCCATGAAGTCGGCGCCGGACCTGAACCCGCGCAACTTCACCGCCATGCTGCGCCTGGACCACAACCGTGCGCTGAGCCAGCTGTCGACCAAGCTCGGCAAGCCGGTCGCCGGCATGGAGAAGCTGGTGGTGTGGGGTAACCACAGCCCGACCATGTACCCGGACTACCGTTTCGCCACCGCCGATGGTGCGTCGATCGCCGATGCGATCAACGACCAGGAGTGGAATGCCAACACCTTCATCCCGACCGTCGGCAAGCGCGGCGCGGCGATCATCGAAGCCCGCGGCTCGTCCTCGGCAGCTTCGGCGGCCAACGCAGCGATCGACCACGTGCGTGACTGGGTGCTGGGCAGCAACGGCAAGTGGGTCACCATGGGCGTGCCGTCCGACGGTTCCTACGGCATTCCGGAAGGCGTGATCTTCGGCTTCGCGGTCACCACCGAGAACGGCGAGTACACCCTGGTCAAGGATCTGCCGGTCGACGACTTCAGCCAGAAGTACATCGACAAGACCCTGGCCGAGCTGGAAGAAGAGCGCGCCGGCGTCGCCCACCTGCTGGGTTGATGCGGTCGGTGCCGGCACCCTGCCGGCACCTTTCCATCAGGATAGGTACCGGCCGTTGGCCGGTACGCAGGAAACGGGGAGGCTTCGGCTTCCCCGTTTTCGTATGGAGTACCTGGCAACGATATGATCCTTCTGCATTACATCGACGACGCGCTGCTGGTGGCCGAGAAGCCGGCCGGCCTGCTGTCCGTGCCCGGCCGCTCGGCGGAGAACCAGGACTGCGTGGTCGCACGGCTGCAGGCGGTGTATGCCGATGCGCTGACCGTGCATCGCCTGGACCAGGTCACCTCTGGCCTGCTGCTGCACGCGCGCGGCAAGGACATGCAGGTAGCGCTGTCGATGCAGTTCGAGAAGCGCCAGGTGGGCAAGCGTTATGAAGCCATCGTGCAGGGGCTGCTGGAAGATGATGCCGGTGAAGTGGACCTGCCGCTGATCGTCGACTGGCCGAACCGGCCCAAGCAGATGGTCGACCACGAACGCGGCAAGCCGGCACTGACCCGATGGCGGGTACTGTCGCGTGACACCGAGGCGCAACGCACGCGCGTTGAACTGGAACCGGTCACCGGCCGCAGCCATCAGCTGCGCCTGCACATGGCCAGCCTGGGTCATCCAATCGTCGGCGACGTGCTGTATGGCGCAGAGGCCGCGCAGCGCGTGTGCCTGCATGCGCGCAAACTGCAGTTCACTCATCCGGTGACGGGCGAGGCGCTCGCGTTCGAGTCTACGACTCCGTTCTAGAAGGGTAGGGTGTTCGGCAGGGCTGCGCCCTGCACCCTGCTACGAACCGAAGCAATGTCAAAAGCCAAGGCAGCTCTGGATTTCTGCGTGTTGGGCGGGGCGGTGTGGGTTGGCAGGACACGCCGTTAACCCATCCATGGGGGCTCGATGGCGCCATCCATGGCGCCAACGGTCCTGCCAACCCGCACCGCCCCGCCTTCGGCAGATCTCCGGTGACGGAGGTCTGTCCGCGCTTTGCGTGGATCAAATCCATCGGAATCGAATATTTCGACAGTTCATCGAAAAGCATCCACGCATGGCGTGGATCTACGTGTCGACCAAGGTCGACAGCTACCAACAGCAGCCCAACAGCAGCGGGAAACTGTAGCCCAACAGCAGCGGGAAATTGTCGAAGGCGGGGTGGGTCCGGTTGCGGGGGCGTGAGCGCCATGGATGGCGCGACCGAGCCTMCATGGACGTATTCACGGCGTCCCCCGCAATCGGACCCACCCCGCCATCCCAAGGAATACTTGCTGTTGCTGTTGCGGTTGCGGTTGCCGTTGCTTCGGCGGGTGCAGGGCGCAGCCCTGCCGGCAACACACCCCCTACCAAGGTAGGGCGGCCCACGCGCCAGCGCCGGACTATGCTCGAAGCCATGACTTTGTCTGGGAGGGCTGCGTCATGAACTACGAGGAAACCTACCGCCGTTCGATCGACGAGCCGGAGGCATTCTGGGGCGAGGAAGCCAAGCGCATCCATTGGCACACGCCGCCGCAACAGGTGCTCGACTACAGCAACCCGCCGTTCCGGCGCTGGTTCGTGGGTGGTGAAACCAACCTCTGCTACAACGCCGTCGACCGGCATCTGGCCGACCGCCCGGACCAGCTCGCACTGGTCGCCATCTCCACCGAAACCAACAGCACCCGCGAAATCACCTATCGCCAGTTGTATCGCGAAGTGAACGACTTCGCCGCCGTGCTGAAGCACCTCGGCGTCGGCCACGGCGACCGCGTGGTGATCTACATGCCGAACATGGCCGAGGCCGTGTTCGCCATGCTTGCCTGTGCACGTATCGGTGCGGTGCACTCGGTGGTGTTCGGTGGCTTCGCTGCGCACAACCTCGCGCTGCGCATCGACGATGCCAAGCCGAAGCTGCTGATCGCTGCCGATGCCGGCATGCGTGGCGGCAAGCTCATTCCGTACAAGACGATGGTCGATGCCGCCTGCGCCGAAGCCAGCAGTCCGCCGCCGCACGTGCTGATCGTTTCGCGCGGGCTGGACCCGGCCGAGCCACGCATCGAAGGGCGCGACGTCGAGTACGCCACCCTGCGTGCGCAGATCGGGCAGACCGATGTGCCGGTGCAATGGCTGGAATCGAGCGAGCCCAGCTACCTGCTGTACACCTCCGGCACCACCGGCAAGCCGAAGGGCGTGCAGCGCGATGTCGGTGGCTATGCGGTGGCGATGGCGCAGTCGATGCAGACCGTGTTCGACTGCAAGCCGGGACAGGTGATGTTCTCCACCTCCGATGTCGGCTGGGCCGTGGGCCATTCCTACAACGTGTATGGCCCGTTGATCGGCGGCTGCACCTCGCTGCTGTACGAAGGGCTGCCGACCAACCCCGATCCGGGCATCTGGTGGGCGCTGTGCGAGCAGTACAACGTGCGCACGATGTTCTCTTCGCCGACGGCGATCCGCGTGCTGAAGAAGCACGATGCCGATTTCATCCACCGCCACGACCTGGATGCGTTGAAGTATCTGTTCCTGGCCGGCGAGCCGCTGGACGAGCCGACCGCGCACTGGATCAGCGACGCGCTGGGCAAGCCGATCATTGACAACTACTGGCAGACCGAAACCGGTTGGCCGGCATTGACCCTGCTGCCTGGGCTGGACATGAAGCCGGTGCGGTTCGGCTCGCCCRGGTTCCCCAACCTCGGCTACCGGATGAAGGTGATCGACGAGAACACCGGTGAAGAGGTGGCTGCCGGGCAGAAGGGTGTGCTGGTGATGACGCCGCCGTTGCCGCCGGGCTGCATGAGCACGGTCTGGAATGACGACAGCCGCTTCCTGCAGAGCTACTTCAGCCACTTCAAGGAACTGCTGTACAGCTCGCTGGACTGGGCCATCCGCGATGACGATGGCTATACCTTCATCCTCGGCCGCACCGACGATGTGATCAACGTGGCCGGGCACCGTCTGGGCACGCGTGAGATCGAAGAGGCCATCTCCAGTCACCCGCGCGTGGCCGAGGCAGCGGTGATCGGGGTGAAGGACGAATTGAAGGGGCAGGTGCCGCTGGTGTTCGTCACCCTCAAGCAGGGGCTCGATGGCGAAGACCCGGCCGCAGTGGTGGCCGAGATGATGGCCACGGTGACCGCCTCGCTGGGTGCGGTGGCGCGACCGGCGCACATCCATGTGGTCAACGCGCTGCCCAAGACCCGTTCGGGCAAGCTGCTGCGTCGCTCGCTGCAGGCATTGGCCGAGCAGCGCGACCCCGGCGACCTGTCGACGCTGGACGACCCGGGCGCGCTGGAAGAGATCCGCCGCGCGCTGGGACGCTGATCGGGGTGGTAGCGCCGGGCCATGCCCGGCGAGCGCAAAGCGCGGAAAAGCCGCCAAGCATGGCCTGGCGCTACCCAGGCCTGCCAGGACATGCGCTAAGCTCCGCCTGTCATCGACCTGCAACACGCGTCACGCGCCGGGGAACGCGCGTGCCACCCGGGGATGGCGAACAGGGGGCGTGCCCGCAAGGGCGCGCATGCGTATCGCATCGTGGGAAGGGGGAGCTATGGCACTGCTGCATGCCAAGACGGCCGCTGGCCGCAAGGAAATCGAAGATCGTGCCCGGCGCCTGCCGGCGGCGCTGCGTTCGATCCTGTTGATGGTTGACGGCCAGCGCGATGAAAGCGAACTGCGCGGCTTGTTCGAGGGACTGCGCGCGCCGCCGGATGCGCTGCAGCAGCTGGCTGCACTGGGCCTGATCGAAGTGGTCGGCGGCAGGGCCGAACCTGTACCGCAGCGCGGGCTGTGCAGCGGCCGTGAGCAGGATCCGGCGCTGTACCAGCAGTTGTACGACGCGATGAGCGATGCCGTGCGCCGCCATCTGGGCCTGAAAGGCTACTTCATGCAGTTGAAGATCGAGCGCTGTACCGACGCGGTCGCCCTGGAAAAACTGTGCCCGGAAATGATCGCCGCGATCGGCAAGGCACGCAGCCCGGCGCTGGCCCAGCGCTGGTGGCAGGAGATCCAGATCTCGATGGCACCGGTCACTGCCGAGGTCGTGCCCGGCTGACGCGCGGGGTAAAGTGGTCCGCTCTTTTTCCGCCCAGGAGCCCCGCATGCAGGACGACACCGATACCCCCGGTTGGGATGCGATCAATGCCGCGCTGGCACCGCTGTACGCCGGCCAGGAGCCGCGTCACTTCGGTACCGCGCTGCCGTACACGCTGGGTGGCCAGGATCCGCTCGATGGCATCAGCGTGTACTGGGCGGAATCACCGGTTCCGCATTGGCACTACGTCACCTACGGCCTGTCAGAACTGTATGCAAAAGAGAGCAGTGATGCGGCCACCASTGGCTATGGTTTCGAGCTGACGTTCCGCCTGGCTGCGGACAAGGGGGAGGATGCAGGCAGCACGCCGCCTGCGTGGCCGATGAACCTGCTGCAGAATCTGGCGCGCTATGTGTTCAGCAGCGGCAATGTGTTCGAGGATGGCCACCACCTCAACGCCAATGGCCCGATCGCGCTGGAGACCGACACCCGTCTCTGCCATCTGGCATTCGTTGCCGATCCGCAGTTGCCACCGCGCGACACCGCCAATGGACATTTGCAGTTCCTTCAGGTGGTGGGGCTGACCGACGAGGAAATGGACGCGATCAAGCGCTGGTCCACGCGCGGTGTCCTGCAGGTGCTTGAGGAAGCGATGCCGCTGTGGATCACCGATCTGCATCGCGGCAATCTGCTGGACGATCCGGCGCTGGCCGCGCGGGTGGAGGCTGGCAGCGAGCGTGAGGGATCCAGTACCGGCATGTTGTTCATCGAGACGCTGGACTGGCGGCAGACGGCGGGTATCACCACGCTGGTGTTGGGGGCCGGGCAGGTCGGCAGTGTGGGTGAGCTGCTGCCACTGCGCCTGCGCCACGGCAAGGCACTGACGCTGGTCAGCCGCGAACGACAATGGGAGTTCATGCCGACCACCGATGGCGCGGTCGCGGTCGAGGACGACAACGTGCGCTGGATACTGGATGAGGCGGCGTTGCAGGCCTGGCATGACGTGCGGCCGCAACGCGGGACCTACCCGGTGTCGAATACGTTGCAGGTTGAAGTGGTGCCGACGTTCCTGCGCGATGCGAAGGGCGAAGTGATCCGCGAAATCGGCTGACCGCGCCGATGGCACCGATGGGGTCGGAGCCGCCTGCTGCGCAGACGGATCCGACCCCGATTCCATCAGGCCAGGCCTTCGGCCTTCAGCACCGCCTGCACGCCCGGATCGGCATCCATGCGCGCCTTGTAGGCGGCCAGGTTGTCCAGGCCCGACAGGTCGACCTTGGTGCCGGCCGCCCAGCGCAGGGTGATGTAGAAGTAGGGATCGGCGAAGCTGCGGAAGCCGGCCAGCCACGGCTTGTCGGCCAGCTGCCTGTCGGCGGTCTCGAACAGGGCGCGCAGGCGCTTGTGCGCGGCGGCGCGGATCGCGTCGTACTGGCCTTCATCGGCGATGAACTTGCCCGGCGCGAACAGCGGCGAGAACGCCGGGTGCACGTCGGAGTTGACGAAGGCCAGCCAGCGGGTGGCTTCAGCGCGCTGGCGTGGGCTGCCATCGCCGCCGAGACCGGCCTGCGGGTAGCTGTCGGCGATGTAGCCCATGATCGCCGCGTTCTGCACCAGCACGAAGTCGCCATCGACGATCGCCGGTACCGCGCCGGCCGGATTGATCTTGAGGAATTCCGGACCCTTCAGGGTGTCCTTGTTCAGCAGTTCAACCTCGAACGGCTGGCCGGTCCACTGCAGTGCGATGTGGTCGGCGGTGGAACAGGCACCGGGCTTGCTGTACAGCTTCATGGGAACTCCAGGCGGGGTGTGGCGGGAAACCACCACTATCCCAGAGCCCAGCCGCACGCGGCAACGCTGCCACCGGCAACGGATCGTTACGACTGCCGGGGCTTGAGGTTCTGCACTTTGTAGAAGGTGTGATCGCCGATGGTGGCCACCTGGTAGGCGTTGCGCCAGTTCGGGCTGGCGATGGCCAGCGCAGCGAAGTGGCTGGCGCCAGGCACGATCTCGCGGCGCTCGCCGGCCGGCAGCGCCCAGTTGCGCTCGGCGTCGAAGGCCACGTCCATCGCTTCACTCCACGCCGCATCGTTGCCCAGCTGGGTGCCGGGGGAGACGATGGTGGGGGCGAACTGCTTGCGCGCGGTCACCACCTGGCACATCGAGTCGCCCCACAGGCCACTGTCGAGGCGACGCAGGGCGACCTCGGCCACGGCCTGCTGGCCACGCAGGGTCTGGTCGCGGGCTTCCAGGTAAACGGTGGTGCTCAAACACAATGAATCAGCGGCCGGCTGCGGCAGCAACTGCGACAGCCAGAGAATCCAGGCCAGTTTCATATAACTCCTTGCTCCGTGTGGGACGCACCTGGCGGTTCCGGCAGCGCAGGCTGCTGGAGGCGGGGTACGACTTGGCGTCATGGGGAGGCGRCCATCGGGGCTGCCCCGTGGGCGGCCCCAAGAACACGATCGTGGATCGATCGGCGGGGTCCGCACCGGCTCACCGGAAACTGGCTGGTGAGCAGAAAGTCGGCGCAAGGTAGGGGGGCATTGCCGAACGCATCCTGAATCGTCTGGCTTGACATTCAGCTTGGGGGCCGGTGACGGAAATCACATTCCGGTCCCCATTCAGGTGCTCATCAGAGCGCGGCGGCGAGCCGGCTGCCCTGATCGATCGCACGTTTTGCATCGAGTTCGGCGGCCACGTCTGCACCACCGATCAGGTGAGAGGCGATGCCTGCTGCCTGCAGTTCGGCCTGCAGCACGCGCTGCGGTTCCTGGCCGGCACAGATCACCACGTGGTCGACCGGCAGCAGCTGTTCGCTGCCGTCCACGCGGATGCGCAGGCCCGCATCGTCCACGCCGAGGTACTCGACACCACCCAGCATGCGCACGCCCTTGGCCTTCAGCGTGGCGCGGTGGATCCAGCCGGTGGTCTTGCCCAGGCGTGCCCCGGGCTTGCCGGCACTGCGCTGCAGCAGCCACAGCCTGCGCGGCGACGCCTCCACGGYCGGGCGGGCCAGTGCACCGCGGGCCTCGAAGGTGGCATCCACGCCCCATTCGGCCATCCAGCGTTGCGGGTCCAGCGATGGCGAGGGGCCGTCATGGGCAAGGAACTCGCCGACATCGAAGCCGATGCCACCTGCGCCGATGATGGCGGCGCTGGCACCCACCTCGACCCGGCCCAGCAGCACGTCCAGGTAGTTGACCACCTTGGCGTGGTCGGCACCGGGGAAGTCGACCTTGCGCGGCAGGATGCCGGTGGCCAGTACGACCTCGTCGAAGCCGGCCAGGCTGGCCGCGTCGGCACGGGTGCCCAGGCGCAGCTGCACGCCGGTCTCGCCCAGCTTGTGGCGGAAGTAGCGCAGGGTCTCGTGGAACTCTTCCTTGCCGGGAATGCGCTTGGCCACGTTGAACTGGCCACCGATCTCCTCGCTGGCGTCGAACAGGGTGACCTGGTGGCCGCGTTCGGCAGCGACCGTAGCGCAGGCCAGGCCGGCCGGGCCGGCGCCGACCACGGCCACCCGCTTCGGTGCGGTGGTCGGGGTGTAGACCAGCTCGGTCTCGTGGGCGGCACGCGGGTTGACCAGGCAACTGGCCAGCTTGTTTTCGAACACGTGGTCCAGGCAGGCCTGGTTGCAGSCGATGCAGGTRTTGATGGCTTCGGCGCGGCCGGCGCGGGCCTTGTTCGGCCACTGCGGGTCGGCCAGCAGCGGACGGGCCAGCGACACCATGTCGGCACCGCCATCGGCGAGGATGCGTTCGGCGACCTCGGGCATGTTGATGCGGTTGGTCGCCACCAGCGGCAATGACACATGCGGCTTGAGCTTGGCGGTGACCGCGGCGAATGCGCCACGCGGTACCGACGTGGCAATGGTCGGAATGCGCGCTTCATGCCAGCCGATGCCGGAATTGAGGATCGTCGCACCGGCGGCCTCGATGGCCTGGGCCTGCTGCACGATCTCTTCCCAGTTGCTGCCGTCTTCGACCAGGTCGACCAGCGACAGGCGGTAGATGATGATGAAATCCGGGCCGCAGGCTTCGCGGATGCGGCGCACGATCTCCACCGCGAAGCGCATGCGCTGTGCGGCATCACCGCCCCAGCGATCGTTGCGCTTGTTGGTGCGCGGGGCGATGAACTCGTTGATGAGGTAACCCTCCGAGCCCATCACTTCCACGCCGTCGTAGCCGGCTTCGCGGGCCAGCTTCGCGCTGCGTGCATAGTCGGCGATGTGCCGCTCGACGCCGCTGGCCGACAAGGCGCGCGGGGTGAACGGATTGATCGGCGCCTTCAGCTTCGACGGCGCTACCGACAGCGGGTGATAGGCGTAGCGCCCGGCATGCAGCAGCTGCAGGCAGATCTTTGCGCCGTGCTGGTGCGCGGCGGCGGTCAACTGCCGATGCGGGCGCACTTCCCAAGGCCAGGACAGCTTGCCGCCGAAAGGCTTGAGCCAGCCGACCACGTTCGGCGCGAAACCACCGGTGACGATCAGGCCGACGCCACCCTCGGCGCGCTCTGCGAAGTAGGCGGCCAGGCGCGGGAAGTCGCGTGCGCGGTCCTCCAGGCCGGTATGCATCGAGCCCATCAGCACCCGGTTGCGCAGCTGGGTGAAGCCCAGGTCCAGCGGGGCGAACAGGTGGGGGTAGGCGCTTTCGTTGGCTGGCGACATGTCGATACGCTTGCGTACGGAAGCGCGAAGGGTGCCGCGAAACGGCTCCCGGGGCAAGGGCTGCTCGCGCGGTAGCGCCGGGCCATGCCCGGCCTACCGGTCAGCTCAGGGCGATTGCGGTTGCCGGCCAGCGGCCGGCACTACCGGTGTGCGGCCGATCCCGAACCAGCCAAGCGTGACCCCGCACAACGGTCCGATCAGCAACGCGAAGGCGAGCGTGCCGACGCCGACATTGCCGCCCAGCCACCACCCCAGCAGCAGCACGCTGCCTTCGATCAGGCTGCGCACCTTCCAGATCGGCCAGCCGGTGCGCGCGTGCAGTCCGGTCATCAGGCCATCGCGCGGGCCAGGGCCGAGCTTGGCGCCGATGTACAGGCCGGTGGCCAGCGCCACCAGCAGCATGCCGGCGCAGAACATCGCCACCTGCCAGCCGAGGCCGACGGCCGGGGGCAGCAGCCACAGTCCGAACTGGGCCGAAGGGCCGATCAGCATCACGTTGAGCACGGTACCGACACCTGGCTTCTGCCGCAGCGGCCACCACAGCAGCAGCACCAGCGCGCCGATCACGTTGGTGGCCAAGCCGAACGACAACGGGGTCTGTGCAGCAATGCCCTGCGACAGCACGTCCCACGGCGCGACACCGATCGCGGCGCGGATCATCAGCGAGGCGCCGAAGCCGTAGAGGAACAGGCCGATGATCAGTTGCAGCAGGCGCAGGGGCAGGGCGGAGGGCATGACGGGCTCGGGGGAGGGAAATCTGTTTCCACCCTATCCCCGAAACGGAGCGTTCAATAGATACAGATGCCGGCCAATCCACTGCGACAGGCTGTGGGCGGTGAATCAGTCGTCCCAGCCGGCCAGCGCCAGCTTGCCGATGGTGCGGCCGCCGGCCAGACGCTGATGCGCGGCATCCAGGTTGGCCGCATTGATCGGGCCCAGCACTTCGCTCAGCGTGCCGCGCAACTGGCCCGCGTCGATCATGCTGGCGGCGCGGTTGAGGATGCGGTGCTGCTCAATGCGGTCGGCGGTGGCAAAGCGCGCGCGGGCGAACATGAATTCCCAATGGATGCCGATGCACTTGGCCTTGTAGGGATCGCCGATGCGCAGCGGGCCGCGGGGTTCCACGATCAGGCCTACATGTCCCTGTGGTGCCAGCAGCTGGCCCAGTTCGTCCCAGTAGTGATCGGTGTCGGCCAGGTTGAGTGCCACCTGCACTTCGTCGAAGCCAAGCGCCTGCAGCTGCGGCAAAAGGGGCTGGCGATGGTCGATGACATGCTGGGCGCCCATCCGCCGGCACCAGTCGATCGAGGCTTCACGCGAGGCGGTGGCAATGACCTCAAACCCCGCGTGGTGGGCCAGCTGGATCGCCATCGAGCCGACGCCGCCGGCACCACCGATCACCAGCAGGCGCTGGCCGGCGTGGCGGCGATCATCAAGCTGCAGGGGCATGCGCTGGAACAGCAGTTCCCAGGCAGTAAGGGTGGTCAGCGGCAGTGCGGCCGTTTCGGCGAAATCGAGGGTGGTCGGTTTGCGTGCCACCAGCCGCTCATCCACCAGCTGATACTGTGCATTGCAGCCAGGGCGGGTGACATCTCCTGCGTAGTAGACCTCGTCACCGGAGGCGAACAGGCTGGCCTCCTCGCCCATCGCTTCGACCACCCCTGCCGCGTCCCAGCCGAGAATGCGCGGGGTATCCAGCGACGCKGCCGACGTGGCTGCACGCAGCTTCCCGTCGACGGGATTGACGGAAAGTGCTTCGACGCGGATCAGCAGGTCACGGCCACGTGGCGGCTGCGGCGGTGGCAGCACCAGATCGCGCAGGGCAGGGGCGGAGTCACGGCACAGGGCGACGGCTTTCATTGCAGCTCCAGCTCGGTTCCTGTCTGCATCATAAGGTTCCTCACCTCGATGGGCGCGCGCTGAATCGCTTTGTGACAATCAGCGTCAAAACTGTCGCATCTGGCTCTTAAACCCTTCCAAACCCTTGTGGTGTGTGGGTCTTGCGGATTTTCATCATCCTGTATAGGGTTTCAACGTCGGGCCGGTAGCCGGTCGCGCACGACGCTTCACATGTTACGGGACTGTTAACATGACCTTCACCCGCCCGAGCATAATGTTCGCGGCGGTGGCGTGCTGAATCGGCTGTCTGAACATCGACGCAGTAGTGCTGGCCCATGCCTCTACCGGTTTCATACCCCCGAAATAGGAGCTGTACTCAATGAACAAGAAGATCCTTACTGCCGCGCTGCTGGGCGGTCTGGCTTTCGCCCAGGCTGCGTCGGCGCAGGAGTTCGATGACCGCTGGTACCTGACCGGTTCGGCCGGCTTCAACTTCCAGGACAACGACCGCCTGACCAACGACGCTCCGTTCGTGACCCTGGGTCTGGGCAAGTTCATCAGCCCGAACTGGTCGCTGGATGGTGAGCTGAACTACCAGAACCCGAACTTCGACGCCAACCAGGACAAGAACTGGTCGCAGTACGGCGTGTCGTTCGATCTGCGTCGCCACTTCATCAAGGAAGGCCGCGGCTGGAACCCCTACATCGTGGGCGGCCTGGGCTACCAGAAGTCGGAAGAAGAGTACAACCCGATCGCCGGTGGCCTGGCTGACCGCAAGGACGGCAACCTGGCTGCCAAGCTCGGCGTCGGCCTGCAGACCACCTTCGACAAGCGCGTTGCTGTCCGCGCCGAAGTGGCCTACCGCGCTGACTTCGACGACCAGAGCATCGCCGCGCGCGACGAAAGCTGGTTCGGCGACGTGCTGGCTTCGGTCGGCGTCGTGATCCCGCTGGGCCCGGCCCCGGTGGCTGCTGCTCCGGCTCCGGCTCCGGTTGCCCCGAGCTGCGCCGACCTGGATGACGACGGTGACGGCGTCAACAACTGCGACGACAAGTGCCCGAACTCGCAGCCGGGTCAGACCATCGGTCCGGACGGTTGCCCGGTGCCGGTCTCGATCGACCTGAAGGGCGTGAACTTCGACTTCGACAAGTCGAACSTGCGTCCGGACGCTGTGGCCATCCTGAGCGAAGCCACCGAGATCCTGAAGCGTTACCCGGATCTGCGCGTTGAAGTTGCCGGTCACACCGACTCGAAGGGTACCGACGCTTACAACCAGAAGCTGTCGGAGCGTCGTGCTACCGCTGTGTACAACTACCTGACCAAGAACGGCGTCGACGCTGGCCGTCTGGCCGGTCCGATCGGCTACGGCGAGAGCCGTCCGATTGCGCCGAACACCAACCCGGATGGTTCGGACAATCCGGAAGGTCGCGCCAAGAACCGTCGTACCGAGCTGAACGTCCAGAACTAAGTTCTGACGCTCTGCCAGTAAGACACAGCAGGACCCGGCTTCGGCCGGGTCTTGTTGTTTGTGCGGTCCGCAATGATGAATCAGCGCTGGAATGGTGACCGTTCGTCGGTAATTTGCTTATTAAACCAATGAGTTGCCGTATTCATTGAAAGTGGCGCTTGAAAGATGACGCGGCATTGCTAAACTCGCCGCGTCACTTCCTTTCGTGGATGCCCTCATGCTGCGCTCTGCATCGGCTGCCGTTCTGGCGCTGGCCCTGGTTCCTGCTGCTCACGCTGCGGTCGATTGCTCGGTCAACACCAGCGCTTCGCCGCTGCCGTTGCCGGCCACGGCCGTCGCCCCGGTGGCCGACGAGCTGTACATCCGCAGCAGCCAGCTGGGCATGTCCAGCGGCGTGCTGGGCAGCAGCTACGATCCGTCGCAGTCGCTGGACCAGGTGCTGCAGCGCTTGCGCATCGATGGCTGCCAGAACATCGCCAAGGCGATTCCGAGCGCGCCGGCGGTGAAGCCGAATGATCCGGCCGCGTACAAGCCGCAGACCGAGTTCGACAACACGCCGTGGCGCTTCGACATGAGCCAGAACGGCAAGCGCATGACCGCCGAAGAGTTCGACGCCTGGATGAAGGCGCGCGGCGTACGCGTGGTCAAGGCGCGTCCGGTTCCGGCAGCCACCCCGGCCGCAGCCGAAGTGCCGGCTGAGACCAAGCCGGTCGACAAGAAGTAAGCGCGGCGGGGAGCAGAKGCTTGCGCACGCGCCGCCCACCTGCCGCCCCCGCTGCCCGCTCCCACGCTGCGCGTGGGCGTGCGAATCCCCCTGCGGTTTCCGCTGGCGTGCGCCATGGCCTGGCGCGCGTGCTGTCCAAGGCGGGTGTGTGCTCGCGCAGCGAGGCCGCGCGCTGGATCGCCGATGGCCGCGTTCGTGTCGCCGGGCGCATCGTCCGTGATCCGGAATTCCCGATTGCCAGCCCGGCGCCGCCGATCGAGGTCGACGGCCAGCCGATGGGCGCACCGCAACGCCTGTACGTGATGCTCAACAAGCCGCGCGGAGTGGTCACCACCGTGCAGGATGAGCGTGGCCGCGACACGGTATACCGCTGCTTCGATGGTGCCGGCCTGCCGTGGATCGCGCCGGTCGGTCGCCTGGACAAGGCCAGTGAAGGCCTGTTGCTGTTCAGCAATGATCCGCAGTGGGCTGCGCGCCTGACTGATCCGGAGACCGGCCCGCACAAGACCTACCACGTGCAGGTGGATCGCCTGCCCGACGAGGACACCCTGGCCGCGCTGCGCGCCGGTGTCGAAGACGAGGGCGAGTTCCTGCTTGCCCTGGCCGTGCGCGTGCTGCGCAGCGGCGACAAGACCGCCTGGCTGGAGGTGGTCCTCGACGAAGGCCGCAACCGCCATATCCGTCGCCTGCTGGCGGCCTTCGACCTGCAGGTGCTGCGCCTGGTCCGCGTTGCGATCGGAGAGCTCACGCTCGGCGATCTCGGCAAGGGCCAGTGGCGGGCGCTGGAGGTCAGCGACCAGCAGCGGCTGGGGGCCGCTGCACCGGGCTGAGTGATGCCCACGGCCGGCGCTCGCCGGCCACCGTTCCAGGCGTAGGGGGCGCCTGGTTGTCGAATGTCCAGAACGGAGCCTGCCATGTATCACCCGACCCTCAAGCAAACCCTGCGCTGCGCCAGCCTGTTGTTGCCGATCGTGCTGTTGACGGCCTGCGGCGGCCACAAGAAGGCGGCCAAGGCCGATCGCCCCGCCGAAACCCCGGTGGTTGAAGTGAAGACCCCGGAGCTGGATGGCCGCGGCAGCTATCGCTTCATGATGAGCAACGGCGACCAGAAGATGACCGCCGACCAGTTCGATGCCTGGATGAAAGCCAATGGCATCCGCGTTGCCAAGGGCAACGGGCAGGATGCTGTCGCCAAGCCGGTGGTGGTCGCCAGCAAGGACGAGCCCAGGGACAAGAAGAAAAAGAAGAAATAAGGCCTGGCAGGTGCCGACCTTGGTCGGCACGCCCTGATGGGTAGCGCCGGGCCCGTGCCCGGCGAGCGCATGGCGCGGCTATCGGGAACCCGCCGGGCATGGCCCGGCGTTATCCGTGGATGATCAGCCCTTGATCACGCCCAGCTCGACACCGATGCGGGTGAATGCATCGATCGCGCGGTCCAGGTGCTCGCGGCTGTGCGCGGCGCTGATCTGGGTGCGGATGCGGGCCTGGCCCTTGGGCACCACCGGGAAGAAGAAGCCGATCGCATAGATGCCTTCTTCCAGCAGCCGCTCGGCGAATTTCTGCGCCAGCGGTGCGTCGTACAGCATCACCGGGCTGATCGGATGCACGCCGGGCTTCACGTCAAAGCCGGCAGCGGTCATCTTCTCGCGGAAGTAGGTGGTGTTGGCGGCCAGGGTGCTGCGCAGGTCATCGGCCGCGGCCAGCATCTCGAACGCCTTGATGCCGGCGGCGACCACGTGCGGCGGCAGCGAGTTGGAGAACAGGTACGGGCGCGAGCGCTGGCGCAGCAGCTCGATCACTTCGGCGCTGGCGCAGGTGAAGCCACCCAGCGCGCCGCCCATGGCCTTGCCCAGGGTGCCGGTGATGATGTCGATCTTCTCCAGCACGCCCTTGACCTCGGCCGAGCCGCGGCCCGACGCGCCGAGGAAGCCGGTGGCATGGCATTCGTCGATGTGGACCAGCGCGTTGTACTTCTTCGCCAGCGCGGTGATTTCGTCCAGCGGCGCGATGAAGCCGTCCATCGAGAACACGCCGTCGGTGGTGATCAGCTTGGTCTTGCAGCCGGCCGCATCGGCGGCCTGGAGCTGCGCTTCCAGATCGGCCATGTCGCAGTTGGCGTAGCGGAAGCGCTTGGCCTTGCACAGGCGCACGCCGTCGATGATCGAGGCATGGTTCAGTGCATCGGAAATGATCGCGTCGTTCTCGCCCAGCAGCGGTTCGAACAGGCCGCCGTTGGCGTCGAAGCAGGCCGCGTACAGGATGGTGTCCTGCTTGCCGAAGAAGTCGGCGATCTGCTTCTCCAGCTGCTTGTGCAGGTCCTGGGTGCCGCAGATGAAGCGCACCGATGCCATGCCGAAACCGTGGCTGTCCAGCGCGTCCTTCGCGGCCTGGATCAGGTCAGGATGGTCGGCCAGGCCGAGGTAGTTGTTGGCACAGAAGTTCAGCACCTTGCGGCCGTCTTCCAGGGTGATCTCGGCGGACTGCGGGCTGGTGATGATCCGCTCGGACTTGAACAGGCCCTGGGCGCGGATGGCGTCCAGTTCCTCAGCATAGTGGCGGGTCAGGGCGGAGGAGTCGGTCATGGCGTGGGCACGGCTCAGCACGGGAAACCACTGATTCTACCGGGCATCGACGGCTGCGGACCGGGCCGGATGGGGCACCGCCATGGCCGGCACATGTTGCATCGCAATAGCAAACGGGTTAAAAATTCGTGAACCGGGGCTGTCTGGCTCCGGTTGCTGCGCCCGCTGCAGATCCCCGCCTTCCACGCCACCGACCCCACCGGAGACGCTCATGAAGCACGCCCGTGCCTGCCTCGCCATTGCCGCCGCCCTGACGCTCGCGCCGTTCGCCGCCAGCGCCCAGGACAACGAATCTCCGTACAGCTGGAACGTCACCGCCGTCTCGGACTACCTGTTCCGTGGTGTGTCGCAGACCGATGAGGATCCGACCCTGCAGGCCGGCTTCACCTACACCAGCCCGGTTGGCCTGTATGCCGGTGTCTGGGGTTCGGGCGTGGACTTCGGTCCGGGCGATCCGAATACCGAGGTCGACTACCTTATCGGCTACGGCGTGGACGTGACCGAGCGCGTCAACTTCGACGTGCTGTTGAACCGTTACACCTACCTCAAGGCCAGCCACCAGAACTACAACGAGCTGATCACCACCACCACGCTGGACGACACCTACAAGCTGACGGTGGCCTACAGCAACGATGTGTGGAACAGCAGCACCGACGGCTGGTACTTCGGCCTGGGTGGCAGCTGGGGCCTGCCGAAGGACTTCACGCTCAACGCCAACGTCGGCCGCAGCACCTTCGAGGACGGTATCGCCAAGGACTACACCGACTGGAACGTCGGCGTCGCCCGCCAGTTCGGCCTGTTCAATGTCGGCCTGGGTTACTACGGCACCGATGGCAACGGCCGCGACAACTCCGGCAAGCTGGCCCACAGCCGGGTGATGCTGAGCGTGGCCGTAGGCAAGTAACGCCGCAGGCGTTACGGTAGGTGCCTGGCTTGCCTGGCTTGCCTGGCACGCTTCACGAAAAAGGCGCCCAATGGGCGCCTTTTTCGATTCCGCAGCGTTCTTGATCCCATCTGGAGGAGAGCCCCCTTGTTGTTCAAGGGGGCGCGCCGACGGCGCAGGGATAAGGAAACCTGCGGGGGAATTGACCCGAAGGGTCAATTCCAGCTGAGGACCACCTTGCCGGCCTTGCCTTCTTCCATCAGGTCGAAGCCCTTCTGGAAGTCGTCGATCGGCAGCTGGTGGGTCATGACCTTGCCGAGCGGGAAGCCGGACAGCACCAACTGGGTCATCTTGTACCAGGTCTCGTACATCTTGCGGCCGTAGATGCCCTGCACGGTCAGGCCCTTGAAGATGATCTTGTCCCAGTCGCAGCCGGCACCCTTGGGCATGATGCCGAGCATGGCGATCTTGCCGCCGTGGTACATGCAGTCGAGCATGTCGTTGAACGCGCGCGGGTTGCCGCTCATTTCCAGGCCCACGTCGAAGCCCTCCATGTGCAGTTCCTTCATCACGTCCTTCAGCGACGTGTTGGCGACGTTGACCACGCGGGTGGCGCCCATGTCGGCGGCCAGCTTCAGGCGGAAGTCGTTGACGTCGGTCACCACCACGTTGCGTGCACCGATGTGCTTGCAGATGCCCGCCGCGATGATGCCGATCGGGCCGGCGCCGGTGATCAGCACGTCTTCGCCGATGACGTTGAATTCCAGCGCGCAGTGCGCGGCATTGCCGTACGGGTCGAAGAAGGCGGCCAGCTCGGAGGGGATCTGGTCGGGGATCGGCCACAGGTTGCTGGCCGGCATCACCATGTATTCGGCGAACGCACCGTTGACGTTGACGCCGATGCCGACGGTGTTCGGGCACAGGTGCGGACGACCGCCGCGGCAGTTGCGGCAGTGGCCGCAGACGATGTGGCCTTCGGCCGACACGCGCTGGCCGATCTCGTAGCCGGTCACGCCCGGGCCGATCTCTGCGATGCGGCCGACGAACTCATGGCCGATGGTCAGGCCCGGCTTGATCGTGCGCTGGCTCCATTCGTCCCACAGGTAGATATGCAGGTCGGTGCCGCAGATCGCGGTCTTTTCCAGCTTGATCAGGACCTGGTTGGGGCCCGGGGTTGGCACCGGAACCTCTTCCATCCAGATGCCCTTGGCCGCTTCGCGCTTGACCAGGGCCTTCATCGTTTGCTGCGCCATCGGGGTGGAACTCATCAGGGGGAAAGCGCGGATTATAGGGCGCCACGCAGAATTCCCATGCTGCGCTGCGGGCGCAGCGGTGGAACGAAAGCTGTGCGCAGGCGGGCGTTTCGAACAGCGCCACTGCGTTCGCCGGGCATGGCCCGACGCTACCGGCAAATCGTGCGGGTAGCGCCGGGCCATGCCCGGCGGGCCGGGGCCCATGACTTCCGGGGTTCGGGCCGGGGCAGGGCGGCGGGCTACAATCGAGGGTTCCACTACCAGGGGCCGCTCCATGCGCTCGAACCTGCTTGCATTCTCCGTCGTCGCCAGCCTTGGGCTGGTCCAGGTCGCCCATGCCGCTGAAGGCATGTGGGTGCCGCAGCAACTGCCGGAAATCGCCGGCCCGCTGCAGAAGGCCGGCCTCAAGCTGTCCCCGGAACAGCTGGCCAACCTGACCGGCGATCCGATGGGCGCGGTGGTCGCGCTGGGCGGCTGCACCGCCAGCTTCGTCTCCCCGCAGGGCCTGGTGGTCACCAACCACCACTGTGCCTATGGTGCGATCCAGCTGAACTCGACCGCACAGAAGAACCTGATCAAGGACGGCTTCAACGCGCCCAAGCTCAGCGATGAACTGAGTGCCGGCCCGAACGCCCGCGTGTTCGTGCTCGACCAGATCACCGACGTCACCGCCCAGGCCAAGGCGGCCATCGCCGGCGCCGGCAAGGACCCGCTGGCCCGCAGCCGTGCGCTGGACGCTTTCGACAAGGCCCAGGTCGCCGCGTGTGAAGCCGATGCCGGCTTCCGCTGCCGCCTGTACTCGTTCTCCGGCGGCAACACCTACCGCCTGTTCCGCAACCTGGAAATCAAGGACGTGCGCCTGGTCTATGCACCTCCGGGCAGCGTCGGCAAGTTCGGCGGTGACGTCGACAACTGGATGTGGCCGCGCCACACCGGTGATTTCTCGTTCTACCGTGCCTACGTCGGCAAGGATGGCAAGCCGGCCGCGTTCTCGGCCGACAACGTGCCCTACCAGCCCAAGCACTTCCTGAAGTTCGCCGATACGCCGCTGGGCGCCGACGACTTCGTGATGGTGGCCGGCTACCCGGGCCGCACCAACCGCTACGCGCTGGCCGGCGAGTTCAACGAGACCGCCAGCTTCACCTACCCGACCATCGCCCGCCACTACAACGCGGTGCTGAAGATGATCGCCGACGCCGGCAAGGCCGACGCCGACGTCAAGGTGAAGTACGCCGCCACCGCGGCCAGCATGAACAACGTGGCCAAGAACTACCTGGGCCAGCTGGAAGGCTTCAAGCGCATCGATGCCGCCGGCCAGAAGCAGGCCGAAGAAGCGGCGGTGCTGGCCTGGCTGAAGAAGCAGGGCGCTGCCGGCAAGCCGGCACTGGCCGCACACGCGCAGCTGCTGCAGCACCTGGATACCAGCAAGTCGACGCGCGAGCGCGACCTGTTCGTCGGCCAGTTCAACAACACCTCTGCGATGGGCGCGGCCATCACCCTGTACCGCCTGTCGATCGAGCGCAGCAAGCCCGATGCCGAGCGCGAAGCGGGTTACCAGGACCGCGACCTGACCACCATCGAGGGCAGCCTGAAGCAGATGGATCGCCGCTACGTGGCGAAGATGGACCAGCAGCTGCAGACCTACTGGCTGGACCAGTACGTGGCCCTGCCGGCCGCCCAGCGCGACAACGAGGTGCTGAACACGTGGTTGGCCGGCAGCGATGCCACTGCGGTGAAGTCGCTGGTGACCAAGCTGGGCGGCACCGGACTGGGCAGCCTGGACAACCGCCTGAAGTGGTTCAAGGCCGATCGCGCTGCGTTTGAAGCCAGCAATGATCCGGCCATCCAGTACGCGGTGGCCGTCATGCCGGCGCTGCTGAAGCAGGAAGAGCAGAAGAAGATCCGCGAGGGCGAATCGCTGACCGCTCGTCCGCTGTACCTGCAGGCCGTGGCCGACTACAAGAAGAGCCAGGGCGAGTTCGTCTATCCCGATGCCAACCTGTCGCTGCGCATCACCTTCGGCAACGTGATGGGCTATGGCAAGGACGGCGTGAAGTACACCCCGTTCACCACCCTGGAAGGTGTGGCGGCGAAGGAAACCGGTGAGGATCCGTTCGACTCGCCGAAGGCCCTGCTCGATGCGGTCAAGGCCAAGCGTTACGGCGGTCTGGAAGACAAGCGGATCGGTTCGGTACCGGTGAACTTCCTGTCCAACCTGGACATCACCGGCGGCAACTCCGGTTCGCCGGTGCTCGATGCCAACGGCAAGCTGGTCGGCCTGGCCTTCGACGGCAACTGGGAATCGGTCAGTTCCAACTGGGTGTTCGACCCGGTGATGACCCGCATGATCGCCGTCGACAGCCGCTACATGCAGTGGATCATGCAGGAAGTGGCGCCGGCGCCGCAGCTGCTGAAGGAACTGAACCTGGCGAAATAAACCGGTTGCGGTAGTGCCGGCCGCTGGCCGGCAACCTCGACCAGATAGCCGGAGTTTCTGAAACCCCGCGACGTCTGTCGCGGGGTTTTTTCATGCCCCGACCGGCCGGGTCCGCCGAACAGGTATCATCCCTGTTCCGCGCACTTCACAGGATGTGAACAATGCGCCGGAACTCCTCCCCCAAGGACCCCTTGTTCGCATGCGCATCCTGCTTGCCCGTCACGGCGAAACGCCGTGGAACGCCGAAGGCCGCTACCAGGGCCAGATCGACATCCCGCTTTCGCCCATCGGTGAGGCCCAGGCCCAGGCGCTTGGCGCCCGCCTGGCTTCGGTGGACATCACCCGCGCGGTGGCCTCGCCGCTGTCACGCGCCCAACGCACCGCGCAACTGGCCCTGGGTGCTGCACGCGCCGACATGCTGCTGACCGAGCCGGAGCTGCAGGAAATCGCCCACGGTGAGTGGGAAGGCCTGCTGGCCAGCGAAATCAACGAAAAAGACCCGTCGCGCCTGCAGGCGTGGCGCAATGAACCGGACACCGTGCTGATGCCCGGCGGCGAATCGCTGCGCCTGGTGCTGGAGCGCAGCTGGCGCGGCCTGGCCCGCGCCGCCGAAGGCCTTGGCGAACACGACACCCTGCTGGTGGTCGCCCACGATGCAGTCAACCGGGTGATCCTGTGCAAGGTGCTGGGCCTGCCGTTGTCGCGGCTGTGGACCTTCCGCCAGGCACCGACCACGCTCAACCTGCTTGAAGGCGCCGACCTGGACAGCCTGGAAGTGGTGCGCCTGAACGACTGCGCCCACCACACGCCGTTCTTCGGTGAAGCCAAGCACCGCGCACTCTGAATCTTCTGCCCTGAACCACCTGCACCTGTTGGAAGCCTTGCCGTGAAGAACACCCCGACCACTCTGGCCGAATGGCTGGACTACATTGAACGCCAGCATCCAGCCAGCATCGACATGGGACTGGAGCGCGTGCGCACCGTGGCCACCGCGATGGGCCTGGGCACGCCGGCCAGGCACACCATCGTGGTCGGTGGTACCAACGGCAAGGGTTCCACCGTCGCCTTCATCGAGGCCATCGCGCGTGCTGCGGGCTGGAAGGTCGGCGCGTACACCTCGCCGCACCTGCTGCGCTACAACGAGCGCGTGCGCATCGATGGCCAGGATGTCGATGACGCCGCACTGGTGGCCGCGTTCAACACGGTCGAGGCAGCGCGCGGTGATGTGACGCTGACCTACTTCGAGTACGGAACGCTGGCCGCGCTGCAGTTGTTCGCCGATGCCGATCTTGATCTGGCCGTGCTGGAAGTGGGCCTCGGTGGCCGCCTGGATGCGGTCAACATCGTCGACGCCGACGTGGCGGTGATCACCACCGTGGACATCGATCACGCCGAATGGCTGGGCGAGGACCGCGAGGCCATCGGTGCCGAGAAGGCCGGCATCATCCGCGGCTGGAAGCCGGTGATCCTGGGCGAGACCGATCCGCCGTCGAGCGTGCTGGCGCGCGCCTACCTGGTGGGTGCCAATGCGATCCGCGGCGGCAGCGAYTATTTCTACGAACCGATCGACGCGCAGCGTTGGCGCTGGCGCGATGTCGGCACCCGCCTGGAACTGCCGACGCCGACGCTGGCCGGGCCGATCCAGCTGGCCAACGCCGGTGCGGCGATCGCGGCGCTGCGCGCGTTGGACAAGCCGGTGCCGCGCGCGGCATGGGCCGCAGGCGTGGCAGCGGCGCGCATCGCCGGGCGCCTGCAGGCGTTCGAGCGCGATGGCGTGCAGGTTCGCGTCGATGTCGGCCACAACCCGCAGGCAGCCGGCCAGCTGGCGCGCGCGCTGAAGGCCGAGGCATCCCCCGCGCGCACCCTGGCGGTATACGCCGCGCTGCAGGACAAGGACGCCGTGGGCGTGGTGCAGGCCCTGCAGGAGGTGGTGAGCGACTGGACCCTGGCCGGGCTCGATGGCGCGCGTGGGCAGAGTGCGGCGGAACTGCAGGCACGGCTGGCAGATACTGCGGCAGCCACTGCGGCGCTGGCCGGCACGGTCGAACAGGCGATGGCGCAGGTGCTGGCCCGCGCCGAGCGCGGCGACCGGGTGCTGGTATTTGGTTCCTTCCATACCGCCGCCGCTGCGCTGCAATGGCTGCAGGCCCACGCCTGACCGCCGTTCAGCCATTACCGACGCCGTGCGGTCGCGCACCCGTATAATCGACCGCAACGTCCAGCCTGCCGCCTGCCCTACGTGGATACGCCCCTGAAACAGCGTCTGATTGGTGCCATCGTCCTGGTGGCCTTGGCCGTCATTTTCCTGCCGATGCTCGTCAAGGGCCCGGCCCCGGACAGCGGTGTCGCTTCTGTGCCGATCGCCGCGCCCGATGCGCCGGCCGATGGCCAGTTTGAAACCCGTGAACTGCCGCTGGTAGCACCGGCCGGTGGCGCCACCGGGTTGCAGAGTGGCCAGGCCCGCCCCGTCGAGGAGGCCGCCGCCCCGGCGGCACCGCCGACCGTGGACACCTCGCCAGCCGTCGCCGCAGGTAATTACGCGGTGACCTTCGGAGCCTACGGCAGCCAGGCCGACGCCGATGCAGTGATCGCCTACCTCAAGCGTTCGCAGCTTCCGGGCTTCATCGAGACCGCATCGATCAACGGTCGCCCGGCCTGGCGCGTTCGCGTTGGGCCGTATGCCGACCGTGCCCAGGCCGAAGCGGCCCGGCTGCAGGCGGTGAAGGTGCGTGCCGACGTGAAGGCAGAAGTCATCACGCTCGATGCGAAGCCCTCGACCAGCGCACCGGTGGCAAGCACGCCGACGCCCGCGCCGAGCGCCAGTACTCCCGTCGCGGCGGCCACGCCGTCGGCGACCGGCAACCCGGTGCGCAGTGAAAGCCTGCCGCCGAGTACGCCGACCGCAGCAGCGCCGCCGGCCGCCAAGCCGGAGCCGGTCAAGCCGGTGGCCAAGCCGGAACCGAAGCCCGAGCCCAAGCCGGAAGCGACCGCCAGCAAGCCGGCCACGCCGCCGAGCACGCCGGCCGCACCGGCCGCCAGCGGAGTGGGTTTTGCCGTACAGCTCGGCGCATTCGGCCAGGCCAACGATGCCAACGCCCTGCGCGACAAGGTGCGCGCGGCAGGCTTCAGCGCCTTCGTCGAGCAGGTGCGTACCGAAAAGGGCAGCCTGCACCGTGTCCGTGTCGGGCCGGTCGCCAACCGCGCCGACGCTGAACAGTTGAAGGCGCAGGTCGCCGCCAAGGTCGGCGTGGCCGGCATGGTGCGACCGCACCCATGACCTGTACGCAGCCCCGTTGCCAGCGCCGCCGAAGGAGCGGGGCGCCATGATCGACGTGGTGCTGCTGATCGTGATCGCCGCCTCCACCCTGCTTGGGTTGCTGCGCGGCTTCGTGGGCATCGTCATCGGCACCGTATCGTGGCTGGTGGCCGCCTGGGCGGCCTTCGCCTTCGGCAATGACGCCGCACGCTGGTGGGCCGCACCGGCTGCGCCCGGCGGCGAGCATTTCATCGGCGGCTACCTCAGCGTCGGCATCGGCGTGATGGTCGTGGTCGCCGTGATCGGCATGGTCATCAAGGCCATCGTCCACCGCAACATGCTGGGCAGCCTGGACCGCCTGCTGGGCGGGGTCCTCGGTGCCGTGCGTGGCGGGCTGATCGCCGCCGTGCTGCTGTTGCTGGCCGGCTTCACCCCGCTTACCGCCGAACCCTCCTGGCGCGGCTCAGCGCTGCGCCCGGTGCTGAACCCGGCCGTGGCCTGGATGAACAGCAAGCTGCCGCAGTGGCAGGTGCCGGGCACCGACCTGCTGCCCAAGGCCTTGCCGATGGACGCGCTGTCCCCATCTGCGTTGATGGAGCTGGGCAAGAGCGCCGGCTCCGGAGTGGGCAAGCCGGGGGCGACAGGCGATAATGGCGTACTCGGTCAGATAGTGGCGGGCAGCGGATGGCTGCGGCCTGCGAAGGCGGAACAGGGCGAGGCATACGATCCGGCCGAAGTGCGCCCGGACGCCCCAGCACTACCGGGCAGCATCGAGCCGGACGACCCGGCCAATGTCGACCGCAGACGCGGCGACAACTCTGGCCAGGTACGGCCACCTTCCTTGTAACTGGGCACAGCCCAGCGGAGACCTCGCATCATGTGTGGCATCGTCGGAATCGTCGGCAACCAGAACGTCGCCGGGCAGTTGTATGACGGCTTGACCGTCCTCCAGCATCGCGGCCAGGACGCGGCGGGCATCGCCACCGTCAACGGCAGCCGCCTGCGGGTGCAGAAGGCCACCGGCCTGGTCCGCGATGTGTTCGATGCACGCACCATGTCCACCCTGGAAGGCAGCGTCGGCATCGCCCATGTGCGCTATCCGACCGCCGGTTCGGAAGGCATGGACGAGGCACAGCCGTTCTACRTCAATTCGCCGTACGGCATCGCGCTGGCCCACAACGGCAACCTGATCAACACCGAGGACCTGCGCCAGCAGGTGTTCGAGCAGGACCGCCGCAACGTCAATACCGATTCGGACAGCGAAGTGCTGTTGAACGTGTTCGCCTACGAACTGGAACAGCAGCGCCAGCTCAGCCCGGAAGCCGCCATCCGCGCGGTTGCCGGCGTGCACCGCCGCTGCAAGGGCGGCTATGCGGTGGTCAGCGTCGTGCTGGGCCTGGGCCTGGTCGCTTTCCGCGATCCGCATGGCATCCGCCCGCTGGTGCTGGGCAAGCGCAGTCATGCCGAGGGTGACGAATACATYGTTGCCTCCGAGTCGGCCGCGCTGGACGTGCTGGGCTTCCAGCGCGTGCGTGACGTGCAGCCGGGCGAAGCRCTGGTGATCACCGCGCGCGGCGAGTTGTTCTCGGAAATCTGCGCCGAGCCGGCCGAACACACCCCGTGCATCTTCGAGTACGTGTATTTCGCACGCCCCGATTCGATGATCGACAACGTGTCGGTGCACAAGGCGCGCATGCGCATGGGCATCAAGCTGGGCGAGAAGATCCTGCGCCTGCGCCCGGACCACGACATCGACACCATCATCCCGATCCCGGACACCTCGCGCGATGCCGCGCTGGAGATCTCCAACGTACTCGGGGTGAAGTACCGCGAAGGCTTCATCAAGAACCGTTACATCGGCCGCACGTTCATCATGCCGGGCCAGGGCGAACGGGTGAAGTCGGTGCGCCGCAAGCTCAACCCGATACACCTGGAATTCCGCAACCGCGTGGTGCTGCTGGTGGACGACTCGATCGTGCGCGGCACCACCAGCCAGCAGATCGTGCAGATGGCGCGTGACGCCGGCGCACGCAAGGTCTACCTGGCCAGCGCCGCGCCGCCGGTGCGTTACCCGAACRTCTACGGCATCGACATGCCGGCCGCTGAAGAGCTGGTCGCGCACAACCGCAGCATCGAGGAAATCGAAGCGCACCTGGGCTGTGACTGGCTGATCTACCAGGACATCGAAGACATGGAAGCGGCGGTGAGCGAAGGCAATCCGGCGCTGCGCAACTTCGATTCCTCGTGCTTCAACGGCCATTACCCGACGGGCATCGAGCCGGGCTACTTCGAACGCATCCAGCAACTGCGTTCGGACGACGCCAAGCACAAGCGCCGCGCCTGAGGTCCATGCGGTGATCGACGTGCCTGACGTCGGCGGCAATCTGCTGCGCGCCGCGCAGCAGTGCCTGGCCGAGGCCGATCCGCTGCGCAAGGTCGCACTGACCCAGGCCTACGCTGCCGCGTTCCGCGCCGGCCGCTTGAACGTACCGGCCGATGCACCGCCGGCCGATCCGATCCGCATGCCGGGCCGGCCGCAGCAGCTGGTGATGGTGCATCCGCGTGAAGTGCCCCGGCGCGGCCTGGGCGGGGTGGAAGGGCGTGCGGCGTTCATCCATGCCATCGCCCATATCGAGCTCAATGCGATCGACCTGGCCTGGGACGCGGTGTACCGCTTCCGCGGTCTGCCGGCGGCGTTCCATGCCGACTGGGTGAGCTGCGCCGACGACGAATCGCGCCACTTCATGCTGCTGCGCGAGCGCCTGCTGGCACATGGCCATGAGTACGCCGATTTCCCGGCGCACAACGGCCTGTGGGAAATGTGCGAGAAGACCGCGCACGACGGCCTGGCGCGCATGGCGCTGGTGCCGCGCGTGCTGGAAGCGCGCGGGCTGGACGTGACGCCGGGCATGATCGACAAGCTGCGCAACGTCGGCGATGGCGAAACCGCCGACGTGCTGGAGGTGATCCTGCGCGAGGAGGTTGCACATGTTGCCGCCGGATCGCGCTGGTTCCGCTGGTACTGCGAGCGCGCCGGCGTCGAGCCACGAGCGCGTTTCAAGGAACTGCTGGTCGAGTATGCCGGTGGCTACCTGCATGGGCCGTTCAATATCGAGGCACGCCTGCTGGCGGGGTTCGATGCAGATGAGCTCGCCAACCTGGTCGAACAGGCGGGTTGAAGGAAAAGGGGACAGAGGGAATCAAGTCGTTTGTGCCACAAACGACTTGATTCCCTCTGTCCCCTTTTTGGTTCTCATGCGTTCGGCAACACCTGGCGTCTGCCATCCACCGTCGGCCGGTTGATGTAGAACAGCCCCGGCCCGGGGCGATACGGCAGCTCGCTGACACCGGCGTCGGCGGTGTAGGTCAGGGCGGTATCGCCCAGCGCATCGAAATTCCAGTGTGCGGACTGCATCAGGTAACGGCGGCGCAGCAACGCTTCCTGCGTCGGGGTCAACGGCTGGCCGGCAATCAGGCGGCGCGCGATCGGCTGCAGCGCGCTGGGCAGTTCCCAACCCGCCACCTTGGCCGCGTCGGTAGTCCAGGTCACGCCGGCATCGATGGCGTGCTGCTGCATCACCTGCAGCGCAACCAGCTGGTAGCGCCAATCGATGCGCCGGTGCAGCACCACCGCAGCGGTGACGTACAGCACCGGCGACATCAGCACGCTGCGGCTGCCCGCGCGTCGCTGCTGCTGCCACTGGTGCCAGACATCGACCCACACTTCCTTCGGGATCAACCCCAGCTGCTGCCGCCAGCGTTCGGCGTCGGCCTGTGCTTCAGCGTACGCGGTGGTCGCCTGCAGCAGTGCCAGGGGCGGTGTCTGGTAGTCCTCCACGCCAGGCCGCCGCAGTTGCCGCCGACGCGGCCGGCTGAGCAGCTTGGGCCCTTCTTCCACCTGGTCGTAGCCGCCACCGATGTTGGCGTGCACGCCGGGCAGTGCGATTTCGCGATGGGCTGGTGCCACCGTGGTCAGCGCATAGTGCTGGCGATGCTCGTCGCGCGCACTGAGCTGCAGCACGGCCTCGGCGATGCCTGCGGGCAGGGCGATGCGGGGGTGTTCGTCGGCGCGGCCGCCGTTGACGGCGACCACCGTGTCGAACAGGCCGATGAAGCGCAATATCGGCCGCGGCAGGGCGAAATCGGCGCTGCATGAAAGCCCCGCCTGCTGCAGCAGCTGCCGCCAGCGCGCGCCGTCCCATCCGCGCAGATGGTTGGCCACATCACGCGCGGAGGCCGCGCCGCGCGAGTAGCCGAACAGATCCAGCTGCACGCTGTGCAGGGGCGCGTGCCACTGCGTCGCAAGAGCCGACAGTGCCGCCGGCAGCAGCACCTGCAACGCACGCTGCACCTTCGCCTGCACGCCACTGGCGCCGATACCGAAGGCCAGGCCGATCAGGTCGTCCTCGGCATCATCGCGGGTGCCGACGCCTTCCACGTAGATCGCCAGCGAAGGTGTACTGCCGGGCGTGCGCCGGCTGTCCGGATACAACTGATGCAGGCGCGCGATGTTGGTGGCGCCGTTGTCGTAGCTGCTGGTCAACCGGCTCTGGTAGGTCGAATCATCATCGGCACGGAGCAGGGCGGGGCGCGGTCGCGGCACCTGCCGGTGGCCCTGCGCCAGGTTGTGGGCGTTGTTGCGGGTGCCATCGAAGAACAGGCCGATCCGCAGCAGGCCCGGATCAGCCGTCGTGTCACCGCTGTGCTGCGCTGGCGCCATGTGCATCCCCTGTCGTGGCCACGTCACGGTAGCGCGAAAGCCGTGTGTTGGCGAAGTGTACTGACGCTTTTGACCTGACTGAACGCAGATGCGGTCGATCACAGATCGCGATTTCCATTCCTCTCGTCTATTGAATTCACACGCCCTGCGCAGGCCTGATGGCCGGACCCGGCACCCCGGGTCGTGCTGCATCAACGCTGTCCACTTCACTTCAAGGAGCGACAAGATGATGTCCAGATCGATAGGTAAAGCGACAGGTGGTCTGTTGTTGGGATTGTCGGTAGCGGCGGCCGCCAATGCGGCGCCGCTGTTCGAGCCGGTCACCGTGCTCAGCCGTGCATCGGCCACCAGCGAGCCGGCACTGGGGCGATTGCTGGCCACCCCGTCCACCGCCGCCGTACAGGAAGTGCGTGTCGATGCTGCCGCCACCGCGCAGCCGCAGCTGGAATTCGAGCTGCTTGGGCAGAAGGTGCAGGCCGTTCGCAGCAAGGTCGAGGCGCTGCCCGATGGTGGCAGCATCTGGTACGGCCAGTTGCGCGCGCCGTCCGATCGCCTGCAGGCGGCCACGTCCAATGGCCAGGACGATCCGGGCAATTCGCTGATCCTGGTGCGCTCGGGCAATACCCTCACCGGCTCGATCCGCAAGGACGGCAAACTCTATCGTCTGCGTCCGCTGGGCAATCGCCACGTGCTGGTCGAGGTGGATGAATCGCGGATGCCGGCCGATCATCCGGCCGACTACAACCAGTTGYCGAAGATCGCCATGCCTGCCAATGATCGCCTCGGCACTGCGCAGGCCTCCTCAGGCAGCCCGGCGACCATCCGCGTGCTGGTGGTGGCAACCAACGCTGCAGTGACCGCCTACGGTGGCAACATGCAGTCGCTGGTGCAGTTGGCGGTTGCCGAATCCAACCAGGGTTACACCAACAGCAACGTAGGCCTCACCCTGCAGCTGGCCGGTTATGAAACCACCAACTACACCGAGTCCGGCAATTTCACCACCGACCTGTCGCGCTTCCGTGGCACCAGCGACGGCTACATGGACAGCATCCACACCAGCCGCAACAACACCGCCGCCGACGTAGGCGTATTGCTGATCAACAACACCAGTTACTGCGGACTGGCGTCGGGCATCGGTTCCACCGCATCGACCGCGTTTGCTGCGGTGTACTGGGATTGCGCCACCGGCTATTACTCGTTCGCCCATGAAATCGGCCACCTGCAGAGCGCACGGCACGACATCGCCAGTGATCCGAGCACGTCGCCGTATGCCTATGGCCATGGCTATCGTTATGAGCCGGCCAGCGGATCGCGCTGGCGCACGATCATGGCCTATGACTGCTCGGCCGGCTGCCCGCGGCTGAACTACTGGTCCAATCCGAACATCAGCTACAACGGCGTGCCGATGGGCATCGCCAGCAGTGCCGACAACCAGCGCGTGCTGGTCAATACCAAGGCCACCATCGCGGCCTTCCGCTGAGTCCAAGCGCCGACCAGGGTCGGCGTCTACCAGGGCGCGTGCACCTGCTCTGGTAGATGCCAACCTTGGTTGGCATCCTGTGATCCATCATGCGCGGCTGAGCGTATCCAGGGTCCAGCCGTTGGCATCCACGCGCAGCACCGAACCCTGTTCGTACCAATCGCCCAGCACGATGCGGGTGCAGCTGCGTCCGCCGGCCTGCAGGGTGTGGATCGCCGGGCGATGGGTGTGGCCATGGATCATCGTGTCCACGCCGTGGCGCACGTAAGTGGCTTCCACTTCGGCCGGGGCCACGTCGGTGACCGTTTCGAACTGCGCACGGTCGCCCTGCTTCATTTCCGACTGGCGCGCCTGGCTGGCATCACGCGCCTTCTGCGCGAAGGCGATACGCGCTTCCAGCGGCTGCGACAGGAACTGCGCCTGGAAGACCGGGTCGCGGGTCTGGGCACGGAACTGCTGGTAGGGGATGTCATCGGTGCACAGCAGGTCACCGTGCTGCAGCAGCACCGGGCGGCCGTACAGCTCGATCATGCACGGGTCCGGCAGGATGCGCAGGCCGGCGCGGCGGGCATAGTCTTCGCCCAGCAGGAAGTCACGGTTGCCGCGGATGAAGAAGACCGGCACGCCGCTGTCGGACAGTACCTTCAGCGCATCGGCCACCGCGTCGGCTGCGGCCGAGGGGGTGTCATCGCCGATCCAGGCTTCGAACAGATCGCCGAGGATGTACAGCGCATCGGCGCCAGGCGCTTCCTCGCGCAGGAAGCGCAGGAACAGGTCGGTGATGGCCGGACGGCTGGGGTCCAGATGCAGATCGGAGATGAACAGCGTGGTCATGCGGACATTCTAGGGCATCACACCGGCAACGGCAGCCAGGCCAGGCTGGCCGAGGCCAGCAGTGCAGCGATGCCGGTGGCAGCCAGAACGTCGCTTGGGTAGTGCAGGCCCAGCACTACGCGCGACAGGCCCACGCCGAAGGTGAACGGCACCAGCAGCGGCGCCAGCCAAGGATAGTAGGCCAGCGCGACGATGGTGAACGACACCGCGTGCAGGGTATGGCCGGACGGGAAACTGAACTCATCCAGCGGCGCCACCCAGGCACGGATACGCAGGTCGGCCGCGTACGGCCGTGGCCGCCGGGTCCAGCGTTTCAGGCCCTTGTACAGCAGCAGCGCGGCCAAGCCGGTGGCGGCCATGTGCACTGATGCGCGCAGGCCGTCGAAGCCATCGATGAGCACCAGCGCGCCCATCAGCACATACCAGAACACGCCATCGCCGAGCCGGCTGATGATCGAAAAGACGCGCCGCACGCGGCGACGTCGGCAGTAGTGGTTGGCGCGGCGGCACAACCGGGCTTCGCGACCGGCCAGCAGCTCAAGCGGCGTGGTGCGCATGTCCGCTCCTCCGCGCGCTGGCCAGTTCCGCCAGCAGGCTTTCGAACTCCGCCACCACCTGCTGCGGGTGCAGCCGCTTCATCGCCCGTGCCGCGTTGCCACCCAACCCGCGGCGCTGGGCATCATCGGCAGCCAGTTGCACCGCTGCCTGCACGAACTGCTCGTCGTCATCCACTGCGGCACCGTTCTCGCCGTTGCGCAGGTACTCGCGGGCCGCGCCGTAGTCGAAAGCGACCGTGGCCAGGCCGCTTGCCATGCTTTCCAGGGTCACGTTGCCGAAGGTCTCGCTGCGGCTGGGGAACAGGAACAGATCGCCACTGGCGAAGTGTCGGGCCAGGGCATCGCCGCGCTGGATGCCGCAGAAGATGAAATCGGGATTCTCATGCGCCAGTTTCTCGCGCGCCGGGCCATCGCCGACCCAGATGAAACGCGCTTTCGGGCGCACCTGCTGTAGCTTGCGGAAGGCCTTCACCGCCAGGCCGAGGTTCTTTTCGGCGGCGATGCGGCCAACGTAGATYGCCGCCAGGCCCGTGCCATCGAYACCCCATTCCTCGCGCAATGCCGGGTCGCGGCGTGACGGGTCGAACTGCTGGCTGTCGACCGCACGGGCGAGCAGGCGCACGCGCTCGAAGCCCTGGTCGCTCAGGAATTCCTGCAGTTCGCGGGTGGGCACCAGGGTCGCGTCGGCCTGGTTGTGGAAACGGCGCATCCAGCGCATTGCCGCCGACTGCAGCCACGCCACGCCATAGTCGGGCAGGTATTCGTCGAAGCGGGTGTGGAATCCGGTAGCCACCGGAATGCCGAGGCGGCGCGCGGTGCGTAGTGCCGACCAGCCCAGCGGACCTTCGGTCGCCACGTAGACCGCATCGGGGCGTTGCTGTCGCCAGTGCCGGCCCAGCCGGATCGGTGCCGGCAGGCCGAAGCGCAGGCCGGGGTAGCGCGGCAAGGCCGCGCCCGGTACCAGCAGGGTGCCCGGCGCCGCATCCAGTGCTTCGCTGACCTGTCGCGGACGGATCAGGTCGACCTCGTGGCCGGCGGCGCGCAATCCCTGCTCCAGGCCCTGCACGGTCAGTGCGACGCCGTTGATCTCCGGCGGGTAGGTTTCGGTGACGATGGCATAGCGCATGGCGGGCCTCCGGTTTTACGCATGCTCGGGCCTGGCGATGTAGCCGACATGACCGCTTTGCGACAACGCGATGACGACCGGGCGAGGCGGTGCCTGCGCAGCTCAGCGGCACAAAAAAAGCCACGGCCCCGAAGGGCCGTGGTCGTGGTGTTGCGACAGCGCGTGGATCAGAAGCGCTGGGTGTACTTCATGTAGATGAAACGACCGATGTCAAAGCCGCCGTAGTAGGAGAAGTTGGAACTTGGCTGGCTGTACAGGATCGGGCCCCGGCGGGCGAACACATTGTTGGCGCCGATTGAAACGGTGGCGCTCCAAGGCAGGTTGTAACGCGCCTGGACATCATGGAACGTGACTGATCCGCGTCGGTTGTAATCGCGGYTGCCGCTGTACCAGGGCGCGCGCTGGTCCGGATGGGAACATTCGTCCGGATGGCTGCTTGCGTCCAGGCAGCGTTCCTTGACTGCGGAGAAGTAACGCAGGCTCCAGGTGAGCCCGACATTGCCATGCTCCCAGCCCAGCGACGCGTTGGAGCGGACCCGGAAGCCGATGCCTCCGTTGGTGGCGATGCCATTGCTGGGAATCGGCGGCACATCCGCCTCGTTGGTGGTCCGTTCCTCGGCGGCAACCACATAGGTGGTCTTCCAGTCGGCGCGCAGCGTGCCCCAGCCGGTTTCGATCCGGTGGCCGATTTCCAGATCATAGCCCTCGGCCTGGCGGAACCCGCTGTTGCGGTTGCCGTAGCTGAGCTTGTCGACGATGCCCAGTTCAGGATCACGGGTGAAACTGTCGCAACGTTCGGTGATGCCCAACTCGTAGCAGTCGCGGAGGATGTTGTTGGGATGGTCTGCGACGATGGTGTTCTCGATGCGGATCTTCCACCAGTCCAGCGCGATGTTCAGTCCTTCGGCGAACGTGGGGCTCCAGACCAGGCCTAGTGTGCGGCTGGTCGAGGTCTCCGGCTGCAGGTCGGGGTTGGATCCGTTGGTGAAGGGCCGCGGCGTCTGCCCGCTGCTGCCAGTGATCGGCTCGTTGCCTTGGCCGAGCTGGCGGTAGCTGTCGGCGTTGGCGATGTCGGCGGCGCAGCGTGCACGCACCTCCGGGCTGCTGGCAGCTGCACCGTAGACGGTGTCGCAGGGATCACGGAAGCCGGTGGTGAAGGTCTCAGAACCACCGCCATACAGATTGGAGATGGTCGGCGCGCGGAACCCTTGGGCCCAGGTGCCGCGGACCAGCAACTGGTCGATCGGTTTCCAGGTGAAGCCGAACTTGCTGTTGAGGGTGCCGCCGAAGGTGGTGTAGTCCGAGTATCGGGTGGCGGCGCTCAGGCTCAGCTCGCGCGCACCTGCAAGGTCGCGAAGCACCGGCACGCTCAGCTCCAGGTAGGCCTCGTCTACACGGTAGCCACCGCCGGTGGGGCCTGCGGCCAGGTTGGTGGTGGCACCGGTCTGTGCCAGCGCATCGGGGATGAAGCGGCCATCCTCGCGGCGGCTCTCCGCACCCACCGCGAAGCCCAGTTCGCCGGCCGGCAGCGTGGCGAGGCTGCCACTGAGGCTGGCGAACAGGTTGCGGGTTGTCGTGCGGCCGCGGCTGAGTTCCTCCGGGAACAACCAGTCCTGCAGTTCCGGGTTTCCGGTCAGGCCATAGGGATCATCCTGGCCATAGGGCACCAGCGGGTTCCAGGGTCTGCACCCGGCGATCGGTGCATCCGGTGTACCGCACTCGACCTTGCCGGTTGCCGGATTGTGGAAGGACGGCCCGGTGGCATCGGCGACGCGTTGCTTGTGCAGGTTGCCGGTGGCGCGTTGGGTCAGTTCGCTGCGGTTGTACTGGTAGCCGGCTTCCCAGTCGAAATCGCGACCGCCGAACGCGAAGCTGCCATCGAACGCCGCCACGCCCTGCCAGGAGGTCAGTTCGCTGGTACTGACGCGCGGAATCTCCCAGGTACGGCGGTTCCAGTGCACGTCGCTGGGCGTTTCGTAGCCGTGATGGCTGCCGAACGGGTTGAACCAGCTGTCGGCGGACATCGGCGTGATGCCGGCTGCGCCGGACTGGAACGGGTAGCCGGCGACCTGGCGCTTGGTGGTGCGTTGGTTGTAGGCCAGCTGGGTGTTGAAGCGGACCTGGTCGTTCAGATCCACGCGGGCGTCAACGAAGATCGAGTCACGCTTGATCGGTGTCTGCAGGTGCATCTGCTCGTTGCTGTTGCTGACGTCACCGGTGAATGGCGTGTTGTCGCTGAGATGGAAGCTGTCCGGCCCGCCCGGCTGACTGCCACGGTCGAGCGAATAGCTGCAGCCACGGCTGTTGCTGCAGCCCGGGCCCTTGAAGCCGGTAATGCGGCCCCACTGGCCGACCGTAGTCCAACCATCGTCGGGATGACGGTCGGTATAGGTGTAGGCACTGAAGCCTCGGTCCTTCGCCCACACGCCCTTTTCTTCGACGTGCTCGGCGGCGAGGCTGATCGAGGCGCGTTCATTCGACCAGCCTGCAACCACGTCGTACTGGGTGCGGGCACCATCGCCTTCGCTGAACTGGCCATGGTAGACGCTGGCGGTCACGCCCTCGACGTTGCGGCGGGTGATGATGTTGACCACGCCGGCCATCGCGTCGGAACCGTAGATGGCCGATGCGCCATCCTTCAGAACTTCCATGCGCTCCACGGCAGCGGCAGGAATGCTGGAGACGTCCTGATACCCACTGGTGGTCATGCCCAGGCGTTTGCCATTGATCAGTACCAGCGTGCGCTGCGCACCCAGGCCGCGCATGTCCACGTAACTGCCACCGGCGGTTTCGCCAGCGCTGAGCGGGCTGGCGCGGCTCAGTGCCGGGCTGCCGGTCGCGCTCAGGTTCTGCAGGATGTCGGCGACGGAATTGAAACCCTGCCGCTCGATGTCAGCGCGGCTGATGGTCAGCACGGGCTGCGCGGTTTCCAGATCGACTTGGCGGATGCGCGAGCCAGTGATTTCGATGCGGTCCAGGGTGGTGGTTTCAGYCGAATGCTGGGCGAATGCAGGAACGGCCAATGCGGTGGTTGCGGTCATCGTCAGCGCGCGACGGATCGCCAACCCAAGTTCGGGAATACGGATGGTCATGGCTCTCTCTCTCTTCCAAATCATCGGTGCGCGGCCAAGCAGGGCTGCGCCAGTTCCACCGCGGGCGGTGGACGTTCAAACCTAGTGAAGGCCCGTAGAGAGGAGTAGAGGAACGCGAGGAGAACGCCTGGATCGGCGATGACGCTTTTGTACAAAGCGGAATCGAATCAATCGATTGCCAGGTCATGGTGTGCTCCGGCTTATGGAGTGCCCGGGCTCGCGTGCTGGATTGGAAGCGTCAAGAGCGATGTAGATGGCGACAACCTGCGCGGGCATAAAAAAACCACGGCCCCGAAGGGCCGTGGTCGTGGTGTTACGACAGCGCGTGGATCAGAAGCGCTGCTGGTACTTCATGTACATGAAACGACCGATGTCGTAGCCACCGTAGTAGGAGAACGACGAATTCGGCTTGCTGTACATCACCGGGCCTTCCTTGCCGAACACGTTGTTGGCGCCAACCGACACGGTGGCATCCCACGGCAGGTTGTAACGGAACTGCACGTCGTGGAAGGTGACCGCACCACGCTGGTTGTAATCGCGGGTGCCCTTGATCCACGGTGCGGTGAAGCCCGGATCGGAGCACTCATCCGCGTAGCGGGTGGCGTTGAGGCAACGCTCCTTCACGCCGGAGTAGTAACGCGCGGTCCAGCTGACGCCGAAGTCACCGATATCCCAACCCAGCACCAGGTTCGAACGCACCCGGAAGGCCAGGCTGGTGCTGGTGCCGATGGTGTTGGCCACGCCGTTGATCGGGGTGGGAACCACGCCGGTATCGTTGGTCGAACGGTACACGTTCTTGCTGACGTAGGTGCTGGTCCAGCCAGCGCTCAGCTTGCCGTAGCTGGTATCCACGCGGTAGCTGACATCCAGGTCGTAGCCTTCGGTCTCGGCGAAGCCGGCGTTGCGGTTGCCGAACTTCAGGCCAGTGACGATGCCGGTGGCCGCATCACGGGTGAAGCGGCCGCAACGCGCTTCGATACCCTGCTCGTAGCAGTCGGTGAGGATCTGGTTCGGGCTGTCATCGACAATGGTGTTGTCAATGCGGATCTTCCACCAGTCCAGCGCAACGTTGAGGTTGCTGACGAAGGTCGGGCTCCACACCAGGCCCAGCGTCTTGCTGGTCGAGGTTTCCGGGGTCAGCTGCGGGTTGGAACCGGACACGAACGGCGTCGGCGTTGCGTCCTGCGCGGTGGTCACCGGCGTATTGCCCTGCCGCAGCTGACGGAAGTTGCCGGCGTCGGCGATGTCGCGAGCGCAACGTGCGCGGACTTCAGCACTGTTCCTGGAAGCGCCGAACACGGTGTCGCACGGGTCGCTGAACTGGGCGAAGGTTTCCGAACCGCCACCGTACAGGTCACTGATGGTCGGTGCACGGAAACCTTCGGCCCAGGTGCCGCGGACCAGCAGCTGGTCGATCGGCTTCCACTTGAAGCCGAACTTGCTGTTGAGGGTGTTGCCGAAGGTGTTGTACTCGGAGAAACGCGTTGCGGCGCTGAAGCTCAGTTCCTTGGCGCCCGGCAGGTCGGCCAGGATCGGCACGTTGAGCTCCAGGTACGCTTCCTTCACGGTGTAGCTGCCACCGGTCGGACCAGCGGCCAGGTTGGTGGTGGCACCGGTCTGGGCCAGCGCGTCAGGCGTGTACTGGCCATCTTCCTTGCGGCTTTCGACGCCGAAGGCAAAGCCCAGGTCGCCGGCCGGCAGGGTCATGATGCTGCCCGACAGATTGGCGAACGCGTTCTTGGTGGTGGTGCGGCCGGTGGTTTTTTCGGCCGGGAACAGCCAGGACAGCAGCTCTTCGTTGCCGGTCAGGCCATTCGGGTCATTCTTGCCATACGGCACCAGCGGGTTCCACGGCTTGCAGCCATCGATGACCGCGCCCTGGCGGCCGCACATCACCTTGCCGGTGGTCGGGTCGAGGAACGACGGGCCCACGGCATCACGCACGCGCTTCTTGTGCAGGTTGCCGGTGGCGGTGGCGGTCAGCTCGTTGCGGTTGTACTGGTAGCCCACGTCCCAGTCGAAGTAGCGCTGGCCGATCTCGAAGGTGCCATCCAGCGACACCACCGCACGATAGGTCTTCAGTTCGCTGGTGCTCACGCGCGGCACTTCCCAGGTGCGGCGGTTCCAGGACACTGCAGTCGGGTTGGCGTAGCCGTGCTGGCTGCCGAACGGGTTGAAGTAGCTGTCCCTGGACATCTGGCCAGTGGCGTTCGGGTCGTTGGGAATCGACACCGAGCTGGACTGGGTCGGGTAGCCGGCGATCTGGCGCTCGGAAGAACGCTTGTTGTAGCCGAACTCCGTGCGCAGGTTGATGTCATCGGTCAGCTTGAAGCGGCCATCGAAGTACACCGAATCACGCTTGATCGGGTACATGACGTGCATCTGGTCGTTGGCATTGCTGACGTCACCGGTGAACGGCGTCGCATCGGTCAGGTGGTAATTGGCCGGGTTGGTCGGGTCGGCACCGCGGTTGAGCGAGTAGCCGCAGCCCAGCCTGGTATCGGTGCAGCCCGGGCGACCCTTCAGGCCGGTGATCTGGCCGTACTGGCTCAGCGTGGTCCAGTTGGAGGGGTCATTGGGGTTGTGGTCGCTGGTACCGTACTTGCTGAACCAGCGGTCGCGTGCCCACACGCTCTTTTCTTCGGAGTGTTCCAGCGCAAGCGTCAGCGACACGCGGTCGTTGCTCCAGCCACCCACTACGTCGAAACGATCGCGTGCGCCGTCACCTTCGCTGTACTGGCCGTGGTAGACGTTGGCGGTCACGCCGTTGACGTTGGAACGGGTGATGATGTTGACCACGCCGGCCATCGCATCGGAACCGTAGATGGCCGAAGCGCCATCCTTCAGCACTTCGATACGCTCTACCGCCGACACCGGCAGCGAGGACACGTCCTGCAGGCCCGAGGTGCTGATGCCCAGACGCTTGCCGTTGACCAGCACCAGGGTGCGCTGCGCGCCCAGGTTGCGCATGTCGATGTAGGTGCCGCCGGTGTTTTCGCCCGAGCTCAGCGCGTTTGCGCGGCTGATCGCCGGGCTGCCCATCGCGGTCACGTTCTGCAGGATGTCGGCAACGGAGCTGAAGCCCTGGCGTTCGATATCGGTACGGCTCAGGGCCAGCACCGGCTGCGCCGTTTCAACGTCCACCTGGCGGATACGGGAACCGGTGATCTCGATGCGGTCCAGGTTGGTCGGCGAAGCGGTGCTGCTGCTCTGGGCGAACGCCGGCAGCGCAGCCAGCGTCGCGGTGGTTGCCAGGGCGTAGCGGATGGCCTGCCCCAGTGCGGTGGTGCGTGAAGTCATGACGAGCTCTCTCTCTCGGGTCGTGCAAAGGACGCCAAAACGGGCGTCGAAGGAATCGGCAGGTCCATGACCGAGCCGATGACCCGATAGTAGTCTCGTTGGTTAATGCTCTGTAAAAAGCGCGTGTCGGTTTGTGTCATTACGCATCACACGCTTTCACCAAACGTGAACAAAAGCAGGGGTTTACGTCAGGACGAGGCGCATACCGTCTCCGCCAACTGCTGCGTTGCAGCAGAAATTGGCGGTCGATTGCGCGAACTGTAACGAAATGTAATCGGGCGCCGGTCAGCGATCGGACGGCGTCCCGTCGCCCTGCTCAGACCACRAACGGACGGAACTGGATGCCGAGTCCAGCGATGCCCTCGGTCTCGCCGATCAGGTCGGCGCGCAGCAGCGGGCGCGCATCGATGAAGTCCTGCGGCACGATCAGCGACAGGCGGCTGTCGTCGGCAGTCAGTTCCAGCACCGGCAGCGGTGCGTCCTCATGCGCGCGGTTGAGCAGGACCGCCAGGCGCAGCAGGGYAGCCAGGCGCCGTGCGGTCAGCAGCAGGCGTTCGGGAATGGCATCGAAGGCGGTCTTGCTGATGCCGCGGCGGTGATTGCGCACCAGCGTCGCCAGCATCTGCTGTTCCTGCCGCGAGAAGCCGGCGATATCCGAGTTTTCCAGCACGTAGCTGCCATGCACGTGGTAACCGCTGTGGGCGATCATCAGCCCCAGCTCATGCAGGCGTGCGGCCCAGCCGAGCATGCGTGCGTCATCGGCATCCAGCTTCCAGCGCTCCTGCACCTGCTCCAGCAACGACAGTGCGGTGTCCTGAACGCGGCCGGCCTGCACCGTGTCGATGCCATAGCGATGGGTGAGGGCGGCCACCGATTCATCGCGCGGGTCGTTGTCGCCGGCACGGCCAAGGATGTCATAGAGGATGCCCTCGCGCATCGCGGCCTTGCTGACCAGCAGCTTCTGCAGGCCCAGCGCTTGGAAGGCGGCCTCCAGCACCAGGATGCCGCCGGCGATGATCGGGCGGCGATCGCTGGACAGGCCAGGCAGCACGATGTCGTCGATCTTCTTGGCCTTCAGCAGCTCATCGCGGAGCTGCGGCAACGCCTCGGCGGTGATCGCACCCTTGCTCAGCTTCATCGTCGCGCAGATTTCGCTGATGGCCTTGTGGGTACCAGACGACCCCAGTGCTTCCTGCCAGCCCAGCGCGCGGTATTTGCTGGCGAATGGCTGGAACTCCCGGCCAATCTCGGCCAGTGCGTCCTTCCAGCGCTTCTTGCTGAGTTTGCCGCCCGGGAAGAAGCGACGGGTGCTGGCGATGCAACCGGCCTGCAGGCTCTCGCGCTCCAGGGTCTRCATGCCCTTGCCGATGATGAACTCGGTAGAGCCGCCGCCGATGTCGATCACCAGGCGATGCTGGTCGGGCTTGGGCGGTTGCGCATGGGCCACGCCCAGGTAGATCAGGCGCGCTTCCTCGCGGCCACTGACCACTTCGATGGCGTGCCCGAGCGCGGTTTCGGCCGGCATCAGGAACGCCTGCGGCGAGCGCAGCTGGCGCACGGTGTTGGTGGCCAGAGCACGCACGCGATGCGGCGGGACGTTGCGGATGCGCTGGCCGAAGCGGGCCAGGCACTCCAGCGCGCGCTGTCGCGCTGCTGCGGAGAGTCCGCCCTTGCCGTCCAGGCCGTCGGCCATGCGCACGGTTTCGCGCAGGCGGTCGATCACCCGCAGCTGGCCAAGCGTGTAACGCGCGATGACCATGTGGAAACTATTGGAGCCAAGGTCGATGGCGGCCAGCAGGTCGCCATCCTGCAATGCGGGCGGAGTCGTGGTGGTATGCGGCATGGGCGAATGTTAGCCGAAGGGGCGGTGAACTCGTCACCGCGCGGCCTTCACATTTTGGAGGGGGAGTGCGGCAGGGCTGCGCCCTGCACCCGCCGAAGCGGTAGTGCCGACTGCTGGCCGGCAACCTCAACGTAACAGCAACAGCAACAGCAACGGCAACAGCTGGCTTCCTGTGGGATGGCGGGGTGGGTCCGGTTGCGGGGGACGCCGTAAACCCCCAGACCGGCCCAGCCGCTGGCGGCTGTGCGTTCGGGCGCTTGCGAAGCAGTGCTTCGCAAGCAAAGCGCCCTCACCC
>NZ_JBFTOJ010000006.1:0-48920 GCF_056397905.1 Stenotrophomonas sp. 05L414_2 | reverse complement strand
GGTCAGCCGCTATTGCTGCCGTCGTATTCTTGCTGCATGCAAGCTTTGGATTCCGGTCAATGGTGAGATGAGAATCTGCAAAGAACTCAAAAGCAGGCTGAACGAGTGATCCGTCCGACCTGCTGACTAGAAAGCAGAAGCCCTCGGGCAAGGGCACGCCTTGCTCACCCGTTGTCACCGTCGCTGGTGAAGTGATCGCATGCGCGGTGCAGATTTCGACGTCGTAGGCCATGGCGCCGAAAGCTATCAGGTACGCGAAAAATTTTTTGGCGCGTGAGCCTTACGGTACATTAACAAATGGAATGAGAATCAGATGTGTTTTTTACTGTCATTGATTCAGTGGTTTACGCCTGATCGTGAGCCTACTGGTACGCTTGATGTGAAGGACAGCCCAAACTCTAGCAGGGGCGATGTGCGCAGAAGCCCACCGGATTCGGTCATCGCGTACTCGAGATTTTCGCTTTCGCTACCAACTTGGGGGTCCGCTTGACCCTGGCAGTCGATAGCACGCGGTCTATGGCTACCGAAGCGCGCTGGCAGTGAGTTGGCATGAGCAAATCGGAGACGACGCGCCTGCTACTGCGCATCCTTCGGCGAATCGTATCGGCTGGAACGACGTGTGCGTGCGGCGCTTCCACATTAGTTTCTGCCGGCGCAGATAGGGGTGCCGTAGAAGGCCTGCAGCACCTCCACTGAGAGCGGCCTCTCGATTGCCGTCTCCGGCGTCTCCAAGACGAACCCTATGGAAGACCTACTTGAGGCTTGTTCGCATGGTGGTCCATATCTGTTCCATTTTTGGGAGAGAACCATCCGTACATGTGTGCTCTTGCGAAGCGCCATCGAGACGACGCTGTCATTGAAGCTAACCTTCGGTCCTGCGGGCCGGGTTGGATGCACTCTCCAGTTGCATGATGCGATCAGTCAGGCGTGCAGATGCGATCTGCAACCCGTCGTCGTCCGCCGAGTACGGAGAGCCAAACAACGGTATCTCGATCCATAGGCTCTCTTGGCCGTCATGCACGTATGGGCCGTGGTCATCCAGCAGAAGGGCGTCGCCCAAGCGGGGGGAGACATAGGAGAGATCCTTTGTCTTTCCAGACCAATGGATGTAGCGAAGTCCGGAAAACCATACCGGTACACTGCCTTCCGTAGCCAGCATTCCCGCAATGCTTCGGGCGAGGGCTTCGGGAACCRTGGTGAACAGCACAAGTTCCTCGAACTGAGATCGGACATCCTCAAGGAACCTATATAGGCCTGGGCGAGGGATCTGACTGACTGCGTTCGAGATGAGCGTACCCTCGAGGTCCAACGCCAGGATGGTTGGCTTCATAAGGAGTTCCTGTTGGGATCTTTCGACCCAGAGTAATCGTGTCGTTAGGTGACTGCCTACTGCGTAGAGCGAATCATGCTGGTTCGGTTTACGCATCCTGGAGCGTTCCGCGACCACTCACTTCCGCTGGATTGCTTCTGAGACTTCTATAGCCCAACGAGAGGTGTGGATGATCCGGGCCTCTTGTAGCTGCTCTTGGAGGATCTGGCGCTTGGTGAGCTGAGACACCTCCTCCCATTCGTTCCTGAAGATGTAGGTGGCGTTGCCTGTCTCCGGGCTCTCGAACACGTACCGATTCTTTCGCGTGAACCCGAAGACGATGTACTCACTGAAACCGCCTAGTCCTACTGCCATAAAGTCTGGCTCGTGACGAGTGATGGTCCGGATACGCTGTCTAGCGGCTGCGCGATCGCTTTCGGTAAGCTGCTCCAGATAGTTATCCAGCACCTGCATCGCTCGATCGAACGGGAACTTCCCAGGAGGAAGAATGCGCCAGTTGACCTTCTCGACCCTGACTGGCACCGCAAGGTTCGGGTCAACGATTTCAAAGTGTGGGAAGCATTCCAGGTAGAGGTTGAGGAGATTTGCAATGCTCTCTTCTAGCTCCGTCCGATCAATGATCCTCGTAGCCATTGCGATACCACCGTCTGTCTCCACGGCGGTGAGGAATTCACCAGGTGGTGCAATGTGTTCCCGGGGATAGGTTTCGTAAGATCTTGTCTGAGTGCCGTGGTGGGTTTGCCCGTGCCAGTCCTTCCACGACGTGTTGATCGATCGAGACTTGGTGATCATCGGAAGGTCCTTTCTGACGATCTCTTTGCCTCGGGCATTGAAGAACGTCGCGGGCCCTTCGGCGCTTGGCACAATGGAAGCACCCGCTTGCGGAACGCCGTCAAATCCCAGCATCGCCGCTTGGTCCACTGTGAGTGGGCTGCTAAGGAGACGAAATTGTGGCAATCGCTCAATCGTGCTTCGGTAGACTGATAAACCTCTCACTTGCTTGGGCATACGCTAGTCCTTGTCATGAGGAAGCGGGATAACCAAATACGTTTAGAGAGCCGTCTGAGCTTACTACGCAGGAGGGTCTAGTTCAGTTTCGGGGAGATGGTATCAGCACTCGGGAGCCTGTTACTCCTTGTCCCTGTGAGCACCGCTCCGACTGGATCCTTCGCTCGTAACTGATGGTGCTACCACGCTTTTCGTCTGGTTAGAAAAGTTGACCTTGTGGCGACTTCTCCTGGGGAGGTTGAAACAGATGAGTGGCGAGCGCAGGCAGCCTCGTGAATCCGAGCTCACGATGCTTTTTTTCAAATCGCTTGCGGATCAAGTCCGCCACCGGTCCAGTTCCGGACATTCTGGTGCCGAAGCTGGCGTCGTACTCCTTCCCGCCATGCATCTGTCGCATCAAGCTAAGCACGTGCGCGGCCCGATCAGGGTAGTGCAGCTCGAGCCATTCTCTCCAGATCTCTTTGATCTCGTTAGGTAGCCGGAGAAGCACGTAGCCAGCTGCCCGGGCACCGTGTTTGTGCGCGGCCTGAAGGATAGCTTCTAGGTCATGGTCCGTGATCATGGGGATGACAGGCGCGATCAGAACCCCAACCGGGACCCCTGCATCGTGCAGCTGATTCATTGCTCGCAGCCTGGCGTGGGGAGCGGCAGCTCGCGGTTCCAGCTTTGCCGATAGCTTCCTGTCGAGCGTAGTGACCGAGAAGTAGACCGTAACCAACCTGTCCTTGGCCATCGACGCCAGCAGTTCGATGTCCTTGGTGATCAGGGCGCTCTTGGTGACGAAGCTCACCGGATGCTTGGCATCAGCAAGCACCTCAAGGCATTGGCGTGTAATTTGGTAGTTCCTTTCAATTGGCTGATAGCCGTCTGTGTTTATTCCCAGAGCAATTGGGGCGCACTTGTAGTTCGACTTGCTAATCTCCGCTCTGAGCCGCTCTGGGGCATTCGTCTTTGCAAATAGGCGCGTCTCGAAGTCCAAGCCCGGTGAAAGGCTCAAGTAGGAATGGGAGGGGCGGGCAAAGCAGTAAACGCACCCATGCTCGCAGCCGCGGTACGGATTTACCGACGCGCTGAAGCCAACGTCGGGGGATGTGTTGCGGCTGATCACCGTTCGCGCTCGCTCTTCCTGTACCTGAGTTCTCAACTGCGGCGCGTCTTCCATCTCCTGGTAGACCGATTCCCAGCCATCGTCGATTCCCACTGTTGCAGTGGTATCGAAACGGCTCGCGACACGCGATGCTGCCCCTCTACCTTTGAGGGGAACTTGGGCCTTTCGAGCATCCTGTTCCATGGCAACAACTTGGGAAGGTCAGGTTGTTAGTATTATTGCTAACCACAGCCACCGCAACACCCTGGAATTCAGCTAGCTGTAGKCCATTGGGTAATCTGGCGAGAAAGTTTTACCCAAACTTATCCACAACTTCGGCTTGTGCAGTCTTTGTCAGCTACGTTGACCGTGGAGCGCTTTGGCTTCGGCCAAGAAGGTTTGCATCAATGCACGCGATCGACGTGTTGCTGCAGGCAGTTGAATACCCAACTGCGCGCAGAGCGAAGTCGCGTACGCCATCTGTGCACCCGTGGGTGGCTTGATGTCCCAATCTGTGAGTTGCGGGATGAGCTTTGACAGCTCTTCTGCCAAGCGGCATTCGAAGCCCCTGGCTTGCCCTTCCTCCTCCTGCATCCGACGCACCTGCATTGCAACTTGCTCCCTGCCCATGGGCGAGAAGGGAACCTCAAGCGTGAACTCCAGTTCCGGACATACGAGGTAAAAGTTCATGAGATGGGCAATTAGTACTTATAAGTAGACTACCTTTAGAGGCGTAGTCTTTAAAGTACCGGGACCACAAGCTGCTTCGTATGGTCGAGCATACGAATCAAGCGAAACTTGCAGATGTGATCCGCGCGCATCGTATTGCTCTGGGTGTCAGCCAGGAAGTCTTTGCTGACCACATCGAAATGCACCGCGCCTACTACAGCAAGATCGAACGTGGCGAAAAGAACGTCACTCTCGCTACCTTGGAGCGCGTGGCTGATGGTCTGGGCACGTCGATGTCAGCCTTGCTACGCGCCGCAGGTCTCTAACTTTCTTCGCAGCTAAAGAGCGAGGGCCAGCTCGTCCGAGAGGGGCGAGCTCGTCGTTGCTGCGCGCGCTCCTGCCAAGCCGATGTGTTTACTGATACTCCTCTAAACTATTGATCTATATCCATTTGTCTGGTGAACAATCAGGGGGTATTGATACCATGCTCGCAGCCGCGATACGGATTCACCGATTGGCTGAAGCCGACGTCCGGGGAGTTGTTGCGGCTGATGATGCTGCGAGCGGTCTCCGCGCGTACTTCCGTGCGCAGGCGCGGGGCGAGGAACTCCTCGCTGTCGTCCACTGCCCAGCCGTCGTCCACCGCTTCGCTGACGGTGCTTTCAAAACGCCCCGCAAGATGGGACGTGGAACCCCGGCCCTTGATGGCGGCCTGGGCGTTGCGAGGGGGGTGCTGCATGTTGCCCTCCGGCCGTTACGGGATATTAGTATTATTGCTAACCACAGGTGGCGCAAGCGGCCAGGATTCACGTAGCTGTAGGCGCGCAGGCACGTGGGACCGCACGTTGACCCCAGACTTGTCCACAGGGTTGCATGGCTTGGGACCGGGCACGCGCCATCGCCGCGGCAGGCCAGCATGGGCCACGGGTGTCTCAGCAGCTGCGATGGGAACATCGGCTACAGGGGCGCTTGCCAGGCCGGAACACGGGGACCTGCCGCACGTCTTCGGGCTTCAACCCAGCGGGGAAGTCCCACGCACTGCTACAGCAGTGCCAGGTAGCCCTTCACCGTGGCATCGAGGCCGTCGTACAGCGCCTCGCCGATCAGCGCGTGGCCGATCGACACCTCCAGCACCTCCGGCACGGCGGCCTGGAAGTCACGCAGGTTGTCCTGCGACAGATCGTGCCCGGCATTCACACCGAGGCCGACGGCCTGTGCACGGCGCGCGGCCGTGGCGAACAGTTCCAGCATGGCGCGGGCGTCGCCGGCGGCATGGGCCTCGGCATACGGGCCGGTGTACAGCTCGACGCGGTCGGCGCCGACATCGGCGGCCTGCTCCAGCAGCGGATTGCCGGCATCCACGAACAGGCTCACCCGGCATCCCATCGCTTTCAGCTCGGCCACCAGCGGGCGCAACCGCTGCGCATCGCGTTCGAAGTCGAAGCCATGGTCGGAGGTGATCTGGCCATCGCCATCGGGAACCAGCGTGGCCTGCGCCGGGCGCGTCTGCGCGCACAGCGGCAGCAACCCGGGGTAGCCCTCACGCGGCGGCGCGAACGGGTTGCCTTCGATGTTGAACTCCACACCACGGGCACGGGTCAGCGCCGACAGCGCCAGCACGTCCTCGGCGGTGATGTGCCGGCGGTCGGGCCGCGGGTGCACGGTAATGCCATGCGCGCCGGCATCCAGGCAGGCCTGGGCGGCACGCACCACGTCCGGTTCGGTACCGCCACGCGAGTTGCGCAGGACGGCGATCTTGTTGACGTTGACGCTGAGCTGGGTCATGGAACGGGACTACGGGGAGTGAGAGGGAGGGTCGCTGCCGTCGGCCGGAGCAACCTTGGCCTGCTCGCGCAGACGCCTGAGTTCATCGCTGTCCACCAGTGTCGCCGGATCACGCTGAAGGTCGCCGAAGCGTGCGGCGTATCTCCCGCGCACCCATGCCAGCAGGAAGGCGAGGGTACCCAGCAGGGCCAGCGACATCAGGCCCATGTTCGGTGTTTTCAGCGCAAAGGCGAAGCAGCCCAGCGCCAGCAGCAGGTACAGCCAGTACATTGTCAGTCTCCCCGGGCCACCGCCGCAGTGTAGCGCTGCCTCACAGCAGCGGCGAGGCCAATCGCGCGAAGGCTTCGGGCAGCCGGTGCAGCCACAGCGAGCGTCCTGCCTGGTCATGTACACGGGTGGCACGCTCGAATTCGGACTGCAGCAACGTAGACAGTTCCGCCACCCGGCCACGATCGCTGATCATCATCGACAGCTCGAAATTCAAGCGGAAGCTGCGGTGATCGAAGTTGGCGCTGCCGACGATGCAGACATCGTCGTCGGCGATGAACGCCTTGGTATGCAGCATGCGTGGACCGTACTCGTAGATCTTCACCCCCGCATGCAGCAGCTCGTCGAAATAGGAGCGCGCGGCCTGGGTCACGAACCAGGAGTCGCTCATCTTCGGCACCAGCATGCGCACGTCCAGGCCACCGAGTGCGGCCGAGGTCAACGCCATCCGCGCCGCTTCGCCGGGTACGAAGTAGGGGGTGACCAGCCAGACCCGCTCACGTGCTTCCTGGATGGCGGCCACGTGCAGGCGATGGATGGTCTCCCATCCCGAATCCGGGCCGGACACCAGCACCTGCGCGTTGATCGCGCCGTCGCCGCGCAGGGGCATGTCGCTGGGCCACAGCCGGGCGATATCGAACCGCGAGTGGTCCTGGCCGCTGGCGTACAACCAGTCCTCGGCGAACACCAGCTGCAGGCTGCGCACCACGTGCCCGCGCAGGCGCATGTGCAGATCGCGGTAAGCATCCGGGTTGCGGCTTTCGTCTTCGTCGTCGGTGATGTTGATGCCGCCGGTGAATGCCAGCCGGCCATCGACGATCACCAGCTTGCGGTGCGTACGCAGGTTCAACCAGGGTCGCTTGAATGGTTTCAACAGCTGCCGCGGATGGAACCAGACTACTTCCGCGCCGGCGTTCAACAGCGGCTGCAGGAAGCGCTGGCGCACGGCCGAAGAACCTACCGCATCCAGCAGCAGCCGCACCTGCACGCCGGCGCTGGCCCGTTCCACCAACGCATCCCGCAACGCGGTGCCGGCGTGGTCGGGATTGAAGATGTAGTACTCCAGGTGCACATGGTCCTGCGCCTGTGCCACCGCTTCCAGCAGCGCGGCGTAGGTGGCCGCGCCGTCGACCAGCCAGGTCACTTCGGTGGCTGTGCTTGGCGCCAGCCCAGTGGTCGCCTGCGCGATCTTGGCCAGTTCGGTGCAGTCGGCATCGGGCGGGCAGACATCGCTGTAGTGCTCCATGCCCGAGCGCGCGCGACCGCGCCGCAGCCGTTGCCGCTTCACCTTCTGTGGGCCCAGCAGGTAGTAGATGAAGAGGCCGAGGTAGGGGAGCAGCGCCAGCGACAGGATCCAGCTCAGCGTGGCCACCGGCTCGCGCTTCTGCAGCATGATCCAGCCCGTCAACGCCAGCAGATACAGCAGATAGGCCACCGCCAGGATCGTTCCCAGGTGGGCGATGCCATCAAGCCAATGGCGCACGGAATCGAAGAGGGCGAGCATCCGCCGATCATAGCGGGGACAGGCACCGGCCAGAGGCATTCATTGCCAACGGCGTTGCCGGGAAGACGCCTGCACGCACAAAAAAAGACGCCCCTGTTTCCAGGGGCGTCTGCAGTCGCGTCATGACTGATGTATTGCGGTGTAGCGATTTACTGCTGCACGAAGCCGATCTTCTTCATCTGAGCATTCTTCGCGGCGGCCAGAACCTTGGCCATCACGTCGTACTCCGAATCCGGGCTGGCATCGATCCGCAGTTCCGGCTGGTTGGTCGGGTCACGCTGGACCTCCTGCTCCATCCGCTGCTGCAGTTCGTGCGTACCGATCGGGCTGTTGTTCCACGAGACCTGGTTGCTGGCGTCGATCTTCAGCTCGATCGGCGGCGGCGGTTCGACCAGCTGCGGCGGTGGGTTGAGCACGCGCTGCGGCAGGTCCACGGCGATCGGATACGTCATGATCGGCGCGGTGACGATGAAGATGATCAGCAGCACCAGCATCACGTCCACGAGGGGCGTGACGTTGATGTCTGCCATGGGGCCTTTGCCACCACCACTACTGAATGCCATGGCTTATTGCCCCTTCTCTTTGGTCGCCACGAAGCCGACGTCCAGCATGCCCTGTTCCTGCGCGACCTTGGTCATCTCGTTGATGACACGCATCTTGGTGGTGCGGTCACCACGCAGGTTCAACGGCGGCTGCGGGGTCTGCTGGGCGGCGGTCGCCAAGCGCGACTCGAGAGTCTGCTTGTCGATCTTTTCGTCGTTCCAGTAGATCGAACCGTCTTCCTTGACTGCCAGGGTGATGGGACCCTTGCGGTCGTTGGTGTCGTCCGGCTTCTGGACCAGATTGGCCTCCGGCAGATCCACCTTGACCTTGTGGGACATCAGCGGCGCCGTGAYGATGAAGATGATCAGCAGCACCAGCATCACGTCCACGAGGGGCGTAACGTTGATGTCGGCCATGGGGCCGCCGCTGTTACCACTACTGAAAGCCATAACGGGCTCCGTCTAGATCTTGGTGACTACGTTCTCGCGGGTACAGCGCGTCGCAATTAGCGGACGCGCGAACCGGTGGCGAAGAAGTCGTGCAGGTCGTGCGCGAAGGTATYGAACTTGCTGATGGTCGCGCTGTTGATCTTGCTGAAGAAGTTGAAGGCGAACACGGCCGGGATCGCGACGAACAGACCGATGGCGGTCATGATCAGTGCTTCACCCACCGGGCCGGCAACGGCGTCGATCGAAGCGGAGCCGGTGGCACCGATCTTGATCAGCGCGCCGTAAATGCCCCACACGGTACCCAGCAGACCGACGAACGGAGCGGTTGCACCGACGGTGGCCAGCAGGGTCATGCCCGACTGCAGCTTGTTGCTTTCGCGGGTCACGGCCTGGCGCAGAGCGCGGTCGACGAACTCCGAACGGCTCAGGTTCTCACCCACGCCGCCGACAGCGCCGCCTTCAGCACGCTGGTGGTGCGCAGCAGCCTGGGCAGCGTCCAGTGCGATCTTCGAGAACGGCTCCGAAGCCGGCTGCTCTTCCATTGCACGGATGGCGTCCTGCGCGTTCGGGGTATCCCAGAACAGGCTGACGACGCGATCAGCGGCGCTCTTCAGGCGGGTAGCACGGAAGATGTTGATGACGGTCCAGTACCAGGACATGGCGGACATGACGACCAGGGTCAGCAGCACGACCCAGGAAACCGCGAAATCACCCGGCTTGGTGGTCATTTCGTGGATCAGATGCTCGAAGCCCATCTGCGACAGGGCGTTGGACGGATTGCCCCCGGCAGCAGCGGCGATGAAAATTTCCTGCAGCATGACGCTTACCTTTGTTGTGTGTGGTGATAAAGGGTGTAGCTAAGCTAAACAATCGAACTGGAGGCGAGGGTGGCCAGGCGGCCACCCGGGCGCATCAGTTCAGCGCAAAGTTGACCGGGACGCGGACGCRGCCAGCAGCCTTCTTACCGCCAGCTTCGGCGGCGTTGAAACGCCACTTGCGGGCAGCTTCCATCGCAGCACGGTCCAGATCGCGGTTACGGCTGGACTTTTCCACCGTGACATTGGTGACGTTGCCGCTGGCATCGACATCAATGATCAGGATCACTTCGCCCTGGATACCAGCGCGGAAGGCGGCCGGCGGATAGCGCGGCGGATTCATGGCCTTCGACGAGATGTCCACGCTGGCCTCGATCGAGGTCGGCGGTGCCGGCGGCGACGGCGGCGACGGCGGGGTGACGATATCGTTCGGGCGCGGTTCCGGCACGTCGACGACCGGCGCCTGCGGCGGCGGCGGGACGGGCGACGGCTTCGGCGGCGACAGATTCTTCACCGGCGGCGGCGGGGTGTCCTGCGGCGGCGGCGGCGGCGGCGGCGGTGGCGGCGGCGGCGGTGCGTCGACGATGGTCACCATGACGTTGCGCTCCTTCTCCGCCACGGCCTTGGGAGCCACGGYAGGAATCAGGAGCATCATGAAGGCGGCCAGATGCAGGGCGATTACAAACGCGATACCGACGATGCGAGGCCAGCTCAGCCCCTTGTCATCGGGTTGTTCGTACCGGTGAACGACTAGTTGTTCCGTCATGCGCCAAGAGCTCAATAGTGGGGCCGGAATCCCGGGGGCGGGATCCCTGATCAGCGGTGCATGACACCGCAGGAACCTCCAAGCTTATACCAATCCTGAGCGCTTGCGCATCAACTGGGCAGGCGTTCAGGCGTTATTCCTACTTACTTCAGGTTGATGATTTTCTTGGCATCCGCCTGGTTCTTCACGCCCTTCGCCAGCGCCTGCTGGGCGGCCTGCTTGGCCTCCGGGACACGACCTTCACTGTGCAAAACGCGTGCCAGATTCAGGTAGGTCTCACCGTCCTTGGAGAGCGGGGCGGCCTTCTGCCACGCATCGATCGCCTGCGGCACCTGGTCGGAGTAGTAGTAGGACTGGGCCAGTGCCAGGTAGACCTGGTAATCCGGCTTCAGGATGCCCTTCTGYAACCCCTCGTTGATGACCGCGATGACGTCCTTTTCCTTGTTCTCGGTGTTGGCATAGATCGAGTACAGCTGCTTGTACTCGCGCTCTTCGGTGAGCTGGCCGCTGCTGCGCAGCTTGTCCATCACCGCGGCGGCCTTCGGCATCTGGTCGGCCTGCATGTACATGTTGGCCAGGTTCAGCTGCGCTTTCTTGTCGTTCGGGTTCTTGGCCGCCAGCGCTTCGGCGGCCTGCACGGCCTCACCGGTCTGGCCCGCTTCGGACAGTGCGGCCATCAGCAGCTGGTTCCAGTTGTCCTTCGGCTCGGCAGCGCCGGCAATGGCCTGCTTCAGCACCGGGATCGCTTCCTGGTAGCGCTCCAGCTGGTACAGCGCCTGGCCCTTGATGATCAGCTCTTCCGGCTTGGTCGACTTGCTCTCGGCGAAGTACTTGTCCAGGGTCGCCAGGCCTTCAGCGGTCTGGTCTTCCTGGATCTGCAGCTGGCCCAGCATCAGCATCGACTGGAAGTGGCCGTTGTTGTCGAGGCCGTTGAACTGCAGCACCTGCTTCAGGTACGCGATGGCCGCGGCGGTGTCGTCGGTCTGGTAGGCGGCCTGCGATGCCAGCTGCGCGGCCAGCGACTTGTCGTACTCGTTGGCGCCGTCGGTGGCCAGGATCTCGTCGGCCAGCGTGCGGGTCTCCGGGAACTTTTCCTTGTTGTAGCTGTCAATCATCTTCTGCAGCTTGCTGCCCAGCTTGGCCGACGACTTCGCTGCCGGTTCCTGGCGGGTCGCGTTCGGGAACAGCACTTCGGCCTTGGCCTGCTTGCCGCCACGGTTGCCACGCTCGGACGAACGCGAGGACTGCGCGAACGCGTCGGTGACCACGGCGCCGGTCAGGGCAGTGGCGATGAGGACGGAAAGCACAGCTTTGTGGTTACGGAAAATCATCGTTCACCTCGATCGAACCGCCGGTAGCGGCAAAGTCGGACTGTCAGAAAAATCTGAGCCGCCAAACGTATCAGAAACAGATGGCGTGAGAAATCGTTTTATGTGCTGCAATACAGCATGAATCTGCGCACTCAGCCACACTTTGGCCGGCGTCCGGCCGCCTGCGCCTGCTGGTAGACGGGGCCGAGCGCCGGCACATCACGCTGCAACTCCCTGATCCGATTGGCCGGATCGGGATGGGTCGACAACCATTGCGGGCTGCGACCGCCACTGGCGGCCATCATGTTCTGCCACAGATCGACGGCCTGGGCGGGGTTGAATCCGGCCTCGGCCATCAACCGCTGACCGATCACGTCAGCCTCGCTTTCCTGGGTGCGTGAGCCGGGCAACAGGAACGCGGTCTGCGCCCCCATCCCGCCCAGCTGGTTGACCGTACTGGCTGCGCCTTCGCCGCCATAGGCGCCGGCCAGCGCGCCCAGCACCGCCAATCCGGTCTGCGCGCCCATCTGCCGGGTGATGCGTTCTTCGTGGTGGCGGGCGATCACGTGGCCGATTTCATGGCCGATCACCGCTGCCAGCTGATCCTGGTTCTTGGCAACGCTGAAGATGCCGGTGTTGACCCCGACCTTGCCGCCGGGCAGGGCGAAGGCATTGGGTTCCTTGTCGACGAACACCGCCGTTTCCCACTGTACGCCACGGTACTGAGGCGGCAGCTGTGCAACGAGCGCGTTGACCACGCATTGCACGTAGCCGTTCTGGCGGCCATCGCTGCTGATCTTCTCTTTCTGCTTGGTTTCGGCGAACGCCTGCGCACCCAGCTGGTCCAGCTGTGCCTGCGACACACCGCCCACCATCTGCCGACGGCCGGTGGGTGAAGTGGTGGTCGCGCAGGCGCTGACCAGAGTGGTGATGACGATGGCCAGCAGCAGTTGTTTCATGGACCCACCCCCGTGTTCAGAAGCCCAGTGTGTAACGGGTCTGCTTAATCTTTCGTCAAGCGGACAGCGCCTTACGTTGCCCCGAAAAACACCAGGGCCGCAAGCGCCACGGCATTGTTCAGCGCATGGGCGGCGATCGCTGCCCACAAGGTGCCGGTGCGGCGGTACAGCCAGCAGAACGCAGCGCCCATGCCGCCATAGACCAGCCATAGCTGGGCGATCTCGGCCGGGCCATTGGCGCTGGTACCGGGAATTTCATGGATGAGCGCGAACGCCAGGCTGCTCAGGATCATCCCCAGCCACGGCCGTCCGGCCTGCCACAGGCGCCCGAACAGGACCCGGCGGAACAGCAGTTCCTCGTAGGCAGGTGCCAGTACCACGGCGAACAACGTCAGGAACAGCGGAAAGCGGGCAACCGCGTTCTGCATCAGTTCGAGGTTTGTCGGCACGGGCTCGATGCCCATCTGCTTGGCCACGAAGGCGATACCGTTGCTGCCGATCACGATCGCGCTGGCCACCAGCAGGGTCCAACCCCAGGTGGAGGGGCGACGGAGCGCGTCGCGCGAACGCTGGCGTTCGGCAGCGTTGGCCGGTCGGCGCCAGAAATACACCAGCAGTGCTGCGCCGCCGGTAGCGACCAGTGCCATCAGGATCTGCCCAAGAGCACCGGGCTGGCCGAGCTGCTGGGTGACCGCTGCCGGGTCAGGCGTGCCACCGCCGGATTTGGCGCTGGCGTATCCCACAACGATGCCGCGATAGAGTCCCCAGATCAGCCCGCCCACCAGGCTCAACCCGAACAGGGTGACGGCGGCGATTCCCAGATCGATGAAGAAGCCCGCCAGCGGCGAGGAGGCGCGGGGCGTGACAGTAGCCGGTGGAACCGGCGGCGGAGCGGAAGCCGGGGCGGAAGCGGACATCGATTACCTGCGATCAAGGGACAAAAGCCGGCGCGCCTCCCCGCGCGCCGGCCACCATCCGATTGTGTCAGATATCCAGGTTGGCAACCTTCAGCGCGTTGTCTTCGATGAAGTCGCGGCGCGGTTCGACCACATCACCCATCAGGGTGCTGAAGATCTGGTCAGCGGCCACCGCATCTTCGATACGCACCTGCAGCAGGCGACGGGTATCGGGATTGACGGTGGTGTCCCACAGCTGTTCCGGATTCATTTCGCCCAGACCCTTGAATCGCTGGATCTGACGGCCGCGCTTGGCTTCGTCCAGCAGCCAGTTGCGGGCCTGCGCGAACGATTCGACCTCGATCGACTTGGCGCCACGGGTGATGACCGCGCCTTCGCGGACCAGACCGTGCAGCAGCTGCGCTGCCTGGTGGATGCCACGCAGCTCGCCGCTTTCAAGCGCCGACAGCGGCAGCACCTGGATGTGCTGTTCGCCCATGTGGCTGCGCGTGACCAGCACCGCAGCGGGACGCTGCTCGTTGGGTTCCTGCAGTTCCAGGGTGAAACGGGCGCTGCCGAGGTTGCCCTGGTTGAGGTGCTTGGCCAGCGCGTCCAGGCCTTCGCCGGGACCTGCGTTGCGCAGGTTTTCCAGCTCCAACGGCATGAAGTCGACCAGCGCTTCGAGCAGGTTGCGGTCGTAACGATGGGTATTGCGGTTGATCGTGTCCTGCGCGGCAGCGTAGGCAAGCAGCAGCTTTTCCAGCGCCACGCCATCGATCGGCGGCTCGCCGCTGGCCGGCACCAGCCCCGCGTTCTCCACTGCGCTGCTGGCCAGATAGCTGTCCAGCGCCGGATCGTCCTTCAGGTACAGCTCCTGCTTGCCCTGCTTGATCTTGTACAACGGCGGCAGGCCGATATAGACATAACCACGCTCGATCAGCTCCGGCATCTGACGGTAGAAGAACGTCAGCAGCAGGGTGCGGATGTGCGCGCCGTCGACGTCGGCGTCGGTCATGATGATGATCTTGTGGTAACGCAGCTTGTCCGGGTTGTACTCGTCGCGACCGATGCCGGTGCCCAGCGCGGTGATCAGCGTACCCACCTGGTCGGACGCCAGCATGCGGTCGAAGCGTGCACGTTCCACGTTGAGGATCTTGCCGCGCAGCGGCAGCACCGCCTGGTTCTTGCGGTTGCGGCCCTGCTTGGCCGAACCACCTGCGGAGTCACCCTCGACGATGAACAGTTCGGACAGCGCCGGATCCTTTTCCTGGCAGTCGGCCAGCTTGCCCGGCAGGCCGGCGATATCCAGCGCACCCTTGCGGCGGGTCAGGTCGCGGGCCTTGCGCGCGGCTTCGCGGGCACGGGCAGCGTCGACGATCTTGCCGGCGATGGCCTTGGCTTCGTTCGGGTTTTCCTGCAGGAACTCTTCCAGGCGCTGGCCGAATGCGCTTTCCACGGCCGGACGCACATCCGAGCTGACCAGCTTTTCCTTGGTCTGGCTGGAGAAGCTCGGGTCCGGCACCTTCACCGACAGCACCGCGATCATGCCTTCGCGCATGTCATCGCCGGTCAGGTTGATCTTGGCCTGCTTGGCGATGCCGTTCTGCTCGATGTAGTTGTTGAGCACGCGGGTCAACGCGCCACGGAAGCCGGCCAGGTGGGTACCGCCGTCTTTCTGCGGAATGTTGTTGGTGAAGCAGTACATCGTCTCCTGGTAGGAGTCGGTCCACTGCAGCGCCACTTCCACGGTGATGCCGTTGGATTCGCCGGTTACCGAGATCACGTTCGGGTGCAACGGCGTCTTCAACTGCGCCAGATGCTCCACGAAGCTGCGGATGCCGCCCTCGTAATGGAAGTCGTCGCGGCGGCCATCACCACGCTCGTCCACCAGCACGATCTTGACGCCGGAATTGAGGAAGGACAGTTCGCGCAGGCGACGGGCCAAGATGTCGTAGTGGAATTCCACGTTGTCGTGGAAAGCCTTTACCGACGGCCAGAAGCGCAGGGTGGTACCGCGCTTGGTGCTGGGACCGACCTGCTTGAGCGGATGCAGTGCTGCGCCGTCGGCGTATTCCTGCTGGTAGTGGAAACCGCCCTGGTAGATATCCAGGACCAGCTTCTGCGACAGCGCGTTGACCACGCTGACGCCCACGCCATGCAGGCCGCCGGAAACCTTGTAGCTGTTGTCGTCGAACTTGCCGCCTGCGTGCAGGACCGTCATCACGACTTCGGCTGCAGACACGTCGCGGTCGAGCTTCTTGCTCATCTGCTCGTGCTTGCCCGTCGGAATGCCGCGACCGTTGTCGGACACTCCGACCGAGCCGTCGGCATGGATCGTCACCGACACGTGGTCGGCATGGCCGGCGAGGGCTTCGTCGATCGAGTTGTCGACGACCTCGAACACCATGTGATGCAGTCCGGTGCCGTCATGGACGTCGCCGATGTACATACCTGGGCGCTTGCGGACAGCCTCCAGGCCTTCCAGGGCCGTAATGCTGTTGGCGTCGTAGTTGCCGTTGTTTGCCGGGGTGTTCTGTTCGTCGGTCATTGCGCTTGCCGTAGGCTCCGCAGGTCGGACACCGCTTTGAGCGATGTGCCGAGAATGAAGGGATAGCAGCCTGAATTATACCAGCCGGGGCTGAGCGGCCTTGCCGTGCCCACTATGGCACAGCCACGATCTGTGCATGTTCCACGTGGAACCGGGTGATGTTGCTCAGAGTCTCCAGTGCTGCAGGCGTTTCTGTTGCAGTGATGAATATCTGCGCCGGTGCCGCCAACAGGCGGTGCAGTACCCGGGCCTGGTGGGTGCGATCCAGCTCCGAGGCCAGATCGTCGAGCGCGATGACGGGCCACTCGCCACGCTGCTCGGCGTAATCCTCCGCCTGGGCCAGTAGACAGGCGAGGGCGGTGAGCTTGGCCTGGCCGCGTGACAGCGCATCGCGACCCGGGATGCTCTGGAACGCCACGCTCCAGTCCGCCCGGTGGGGGCCCAGCGAGGTGTAACCCGCCTGACGGTCGCGATCGCGCGCCAGCAGAAGGGCATCTGCCAGCGGAACCTCGTGCCGGCGCCAGCCGGGACTCAGATTCAGGCCGACGATTCCCAGTTGCGGAGCCAATGCCTCGGCCAGGGCGATGGTTCGGGACTGCAGCCGCTCCAGGTAGTGCTGCCGACGGCTGGTCAGCGGTTCTCCCGCCTCGGCCAGCTCGTGATCCCAGGTATCGAGCATCCGCGACGGCCCGCCCTGCTTGAGCAGGGCATTGCGCTGCTTCAACGCGCGCGAGTAGCGCCGCCACAAGGATAGGAAGTCTGGTTCCACGTGGAACAGGCCCCAATCCAGAAAGCGCCGACGCGGCTCGCCACCACCACTCACCAAGGCGTGACTGCCCGGTTCAAAGGTCACCACAGCCAGGGCGGCACACAGGTTTCCGAGTTGGGCGACGTCTTCGCCATCCAGCCGCCCCTTCCACTCCTGCCCGCTGTGCCGCAACCCGGCTTTTCGCCTCTGCACGGGCAGATCACCGCGTTGCTCGTCCCATTCCACGAAGACTTCCAGGGCTTCATGGCCCTGACGCACCAAGCCATCGCGTACCCGCCCGCGGAAACTCCGCCCATAGGCCATCAGATGCAACGCTTCCAGGACGCTGGTCTTGCCAGCGCCGTTGTCACCGGTCAGCAGATTCACCCCTGGCTGGGGCGACAGCTCCACCGCATCGAAACGACGCAACTGGTGGAGGGCAAGACGACGAATCTGCATGGGATGCGACAGACCATCCGCACATGGCGGTAGAGGGGCGGGGAATCTCCCAGCTTACTGCATTGGTCAAGCCAGCCAGCGTGGATCGGACGTGGACCGGCATCAGCGGGGCGTTGCAGCCTTGGAGAACACGGGTTCCACGTGGCGGAGGCCTGCCGGCATGCAGGCGGCCGGAGACAGTGGCCGAAATCGTTCAAATCCGGCAGGAAGCCAAGGCTCAAGGCGTCCAGATTTCGCCATTCCGAAGACGGTTTCCCCGGCTCATGGCCTGACTCCACCGAGATTGCAGTCAGTGCTCCCCAGATTTCTTGAAATCTGCGGCCAAGGCCCCTGCCAGGTTCCACAGATTTCAAGAAATTCAAAGCGGCAGTTCCACGCCATCCACAGCGGGTCTGTATGACTTATACACAAGGTGTGGGCGAACTGTGGATAAAAAAGGCACTTTTCCTCGGCTGTAAAACTATCCACAGGTTCCCCCCCAGGCTTGATGGCCTATATACAGGGGGTTTCAACCCTATAAAAGCTTTTTAAAACAGGCACATAGCCTACTTTTACATGAAATCTGGCCCTACCATCACCACCAAGCTTTTGATTTATACCCAGATTTAGAAGCTAGGGAAGCGCCGAATTCCTACGAACGAGGCCTGTGGACAGAGAGGTCAGCACGCAAGCGGAAGCCGCTGGATCGGATCCCGCTGCGTGCTCATATCCAACGTGTCTCGTCATCTCAGCATGTGGATTCCACAGCTGGCTTCCCGGGATCGTGGGTTCCATGCGCCGACAACCCATCAGGGCAACGTGGATTCTCTCATCTGCAGGAGCCGCCAAGGGCGGCGGTAAGCATTCGCAACGATGCTCCACGTGGAACAAAAAAAGACGCCCGGGAGATCCCGGGCGTCCATGTGTTCCACGTGGAACGGCGCAGCTGTCAGAGACGCAACGGCATCACCACATGACGCGACTTCTCGCTGCTGGATTCGCGCACCAGCGCCGAGGAATTGGAATCGCGCAGCTGGATGATCACTTCTTCGTCGCGCAGGGCGGAGAGGGCATCCAGCAGGTAGTTCACGTTGAAGCCGATGGCCAGGTCGCTGACCGTGGTGTCGGCCTCGATCTCTTCCTGGGCTTCTTCCTGCTCCGGGTTGTGCGCGCTGATCTTCAGGTTGCCCGGCGAAACTTCCACGCGGATGCCGCGGTACTTCTCGTTGGACAGGATCGCAGCACGCTGCAGCGAGGCACGCAGTGCTTCGCGATCAACCTTCACCTCGCGGTCGGCACCAATCGGAATCACTGCCTCGTAATCCGGGAAGCGACCGTCGATCAGCTTCGAAGTGAAGGTCACATCGTCGCGCTTCACGCGAACGTGGCTACGGCCGACTTCCAGTTCGATCTCGCGATCACCGCTTTCCAGCAGGCGCTGCAACTCGGTCACGCCCTTGCGCGGCACGATGATCTGGCGCTTGGAACCGCTGGGCTTGGCCAGATCGGTTTCGCACAGGGCCAGCCGATGACCGTCGGTGGCGACAGTGCGCAGCGCATCTCCGCGCAGGTCGAACAGCAGGCCGTTGAGGTAATAGCGCACGTCCTGCTGGGCCATCGCGAACGCAGTGCGCTCGATCAGCTCCTTCAGGGTTGCTTCGCCGATCGCAACACGCTCGGTGGCTTCCACTTCGTCCACCGACGGGAAGTCGTTGGAGGGCAGGGTGGCCAGGGTGAAGCGGCTGCGTCCTGCCTGCACGGTGATCTTGTCACCGGTCTGCGAGACGGTGATCCGGCTGCCATCAGGCAGGGCGCGGATGATCTCGAACAGCTTGCGGGCGGGAATGGTGGTTTCGCCGTCCTGGGCATCTTCAACCGCGATCCGCGACACCATCTCCACTTCCAGGTCGGTACCGGTCAGCGACAGCTGGCCGTTCTGCACCTGCACCAGGAAATTGGCCAGAACCGGAAGGGTCTGGCGGCGTTCGACCACGTTGACGACCTGTGCCAACGGCTTGAGAAAGGCTTCGCGCTGCAGTGTGAAACGCATGTGGTTCCGTGCCCCTATGCTTTAAAAAAATGTGGAATAAATCAAAAGCTTGGTGGTGCTGGTAGAGCCAGAATCGCTGGAAAACACAGCTAAGTCTTTGTAAACAAAAGGGTTTCAGGCTTCGAAACCCTCTGCATTACCAGCCCCCAAGGGGTGGGGAAAGCTGTGGATAAATCTTCCGGGAAATCCAACGGCATTTTTATCCACACCCTGTCCCGCGCTTGCTACCGGATTCTGCACCGTTTTATGCGGTGACGCCTCATCGGCGTACGTGCATCATTCGCTCAGCTTCCGGATCAGCTTGTCCCAGTCCTCGCGGAGCTTGCCGTCGGCTTCCATCAGGGTGCGGATCTGCCGGCAGGCATGCAGCACCGTGGTGTGATCGCGACCGGCAAAGGCGTCGCCGATTTCGGGCAGGCTGTGTTCGGTCAGTTCCTTGGTCAGCGCCATGGCAACCTGGCGCGGCCGGGCCAGCGACCGGGTCCGACGCTTGGACAGCAGATCCTTGATCTGCAGCCCGTAGTAATCGGCAACGGTTTTCTGGATGTTGGGAATGCTGATCGCCTGCTGCTGAGCGCGCAGCAGGTCGCGCAGGGTTTCCTGGGCGAATTCGGTGGTGATCGCACGGCCGGTGAAATTGGCGCGGGCGGTCAGGGTATTCAGCGCACCCTCGAGGTCGCGCACATTGGAGCGCATCTTCTTGGCAATCAGGAACGCAACGTCATCGGGAATCTCGGCACCACGCTCGCGGGCCTTGGCCAGCACGATCGCAGCGCGGGTCTCGAAGTCCGGCGGCTCGATGGCGACCGACAGGCCCCAGGCAAGCCGCGACTTCAGGCGCGCTTCCAGGCCTTCGACTTCGCGCGGATAGCGGTCGCAGGTCAGGATGATCTGCTGCTTGCCATCGAACARCGCGTTGAAGGTGTGGAAGAACTCTTCCTGGGTGCGATCCTTGCCGGCGAAGAACTGGATGTCATCGATCAGCAGCGCGTCGACCTGCTGGAACTGGCGCTTGAACTGATCCATGGTCTTTTCCTGCAAGGCCCGGATCATCGCGCTGAAGAACTGTTCCGAACGCAGGTACAGCACCTTGGCGGCCGGATTGGCCTGACGCATCGCGTTGCCGGCGGCGAACATCAGGTGGGTCTTGCCCAGGCCGGTGCCCCCGTACAGCAGCAGCGGATTGTGCGCGCGGTCGCCCGGCTTCTGCGCCGCCTGGAATGCTGCGGCCAGGCCCAGCTGGTTGCTGCGGCCTTCCACGAAGTTGGCGAAGGTGTAGTGGTTGTCCAGGTTGCCGGCAAAGGGAACCTGCGGCTGCACCGGCGCCTGCGCCGAATGGCTGGAAACCGGCGCGATCTGCGCGTCCACGGGCCGCGGACGCGAGCCGATTTCAAGAAATACGTCGCCGAAACCGGCAAAGTGGGTGACCAGCTCGCGGATCCGCGGCAGGTACAGTTCGCGCACCTGATCGACAATGAAGGCATTCGGTGCATACAGCACCAGGCTGTCAGCGCGCAGATCTGCCTGCAGCGGCTTCAACCAGGTGTGAACATCCTCGGGCGGGAACTCCGCCTCGAGTCGCTCGAGACTACGTGACCAGGCATCCATCAGCAATAATTGTCCGGTGGCCGATGCATAGGCGCGAAAAGGCGCCCAAACACAGGCCTGAAAGGGGGGAAATGGATGGCTCAGCCTACCACCGAGCGCCCGCCTTCGGAATGCTTGTCCCCTACTTATTCACAAAAAGATCCACAGCTATTGCACAGCCCGGTGAATTGGCGTAGCAGACAGGGGTTGACGGGAGGGGGGACACCTCTCTAAAATTTCCGGTTCTTTCCGTCCCATTCATACGAGAGGCCCACATGGCCACCAAGCGCACCTTCCAGCCCAGCAACCTCAAGCGTAAGCGCGACCACGGCTTCCGTGCCCGTATGAAGACCGCTGACGGCCGCAAGATCCTGTCGCGTCGCCGCGCCAAGGGCCGCAAAGTCCTGAGCGCCTGATTGCCATGCCGCATCCAGCGGCAGACGCAATCCATTCGACAGTGAATACTGCAGACCCGCGCAAGCGATTCCCTCGCTCTGCGCGGGTTCGCACGCGTGCCGAATATTCAACGGTCTTCAACGGCGCCCGCCGTGTGTCCGATCCGCTGATGACCCTGCACTGGCTACCGGCTGACCGGCCGGCCAGGCTGGGTCTGGCGGTTTCCCGCAAGGTCGATCCTCACGCCGTTGGGCGTAACCGGATCAAGCGCGTCCTGCGCGACGCCTTGCGTCAGACACGAACCGACATACAGCCAGGCGACTTCGTCGTCGTGGCTCGTACTGCTGCGCGTCATGCCAGCAACGAAGATATCCGCCAGGCCTTCCTGCGCCTGCTGCGGCGCCTGCGCGCATTGCCCGCGCCGGGCGTGGACGGCACAATGCCGCCGCCTGATGGCATTGCCATTTCCTCCGTCACCGAGCCGGCACCGCGTCCCGGCCCCGCTGAGCCTGCCTGCTGATGAACCAGACCCGTGTTTTCCTGATCTTTGCCTGGCTGATGGTGGCCGTGCTGCTGTGGATGGAGTGGAGCCGTGAGAAGTCCGCCCCGACCCCGGCGCCGACGACCAGCTCGGCCCCGGCCGCCGCCCAGAGCGTCCCCGGCGCGTCCCCGGGCAGCATCCCCAGCGCGCAGGTTCCCGGTGCCCCGGGTCAGGCCGCTGCACAGGCCCAGGCCAGCGCCACCCCGTCCGCACAGACCGTGACCATCACCACCGACGTGCTGCGCCTGAAGCTCGATGGCGGCCGCGTGCTCGACGCCGAACTGCTGCAGTTCCCGCAGAGCAAGGACGAAGGCAGCCCGCCGGTGCGCCTGCTGACCGAAGATCCCGCGCATCCCTACAGCGCGATCAGCGGCTGGGCCAGCGAAGACAAGAACACCCCGGTGCCGGGTGCCGACGGCTTCAAGCTGGTCGGTGACACCCGCGACTTCGTGCTGGCCAAGGGCCAGAACGAACTGCAGGTTCCGTTCGTATGGACCGCCGACAACGGCGTGACCATCAAGCGCACCCTGATCGTGGGCCGCAACGAGTATGCGATCCGCTTCAAGGATGAAGTCAGCAATGCCGGCGCCGCGCCGTGGAACGGCTACGTCTACCGCACCCTGGACCGCAGCCCGACGATCCTGTCGCGGAGCATGACCAACCCGGACTCGTTCAGCTTCAACRGTGCCACCTGGTACGACAACGACAAGAAGTACCAGCGTCGTGCGTTCAAGGATTACCTGGACGATGGCGCGCTGAACCAGAACATCACCGGCGGCTGGCTGGCGATGCTGCAGCACCACTTCTTCACCGCCTGGATCCCGCAGAAGGACCAGACCGCCCACTACGTGCTGTCGCAGGTGGCCGGTCGTGACCTGATCGAAGCGCGTGGCCCGGCCTTCACCGTGGCCCCGGGCCAGTCCACCAGCACCGAGGCCCGCCTGTGGGTCGGCCCGAAGCTGGTCAACCTGATCGCCAAGGAAGACGTGCCGGGTCTGGACCGTGTGGTCGACTACAGCCGCTTCTCGATGATGGCGGTGATCGGCCAGGGCCTGTTCTGGGTGCTCAACCAGGTGCACAAGCTGGTGGGCAACTGGGGCTGGGCCATCGTCGGCCTGGTGGTGCTGCTGAAGATCGTGCTGTACCCGCTGTCGGCGACGCAGTACAAGAGTGGCGCCAAGATGCGTCGCTTCCAGCCGCGCATCGCACAGCTGAAGGAACGCTATGGCGATGACCGCCAGAAGTTCCAGACCGCGATGATGGAGCTGTACAAGAAGGAAAAGATCAATCCGATGGGCGGCTGYCTGCCKATCCTCATCCAGATGCCGATCTTCTTCGCCCTGTACTGGGTGCTGGTGGARTCGGTCGAACTGCGCCAGGCGCCCTGGTTCGGCTGGATCCAGGACCTGACCGCCCGTGACCCGTACTTCATCCTGCCGGTGATCAACGTAGCGGTGATGTGGTTCACCCAGAAGCTGACGCCGGCACCGGGCATGGACCCGATGCAGCAGAAGATGATGCAGTTCATGCCGCTGGTGTTCGGCGTCATGATGGCCTTCATGCCGTCCGGCCTGGTCCTGTACTGGGTGGTCAATGGTGGACTGGGCCTGCTGCAGCAGTGGTGGATGACCAAGCGCCACGGCAGCGATCCGGTGCCGGCCACGGCAGCCACCGCTCCGGCCAAGAAAAAGTAAGGCGCGTCTGCGCCGACGGGTAGAGCCGGCCGCCGGCCGGCCGGCCCAGCAAAGGCCCGCCGCAAGGCGGGCTTTTCGCATGCGGCGTTAGAATCGCCGGCACACCATTCCCCTTTGTTCGAGTCCGCCATGCCGCGTGCGCCGTCGTTCCGCCTGCTTCTGCCCAGCCTGCTGTTGACCCTGCTCGTTGCTGGCTGTGGCGACAAGGACGCGCAGGCACCGGCGGCGGTTACCCAGCCGAGCGCACAGGCTGCCGCTGCCGCCGACCCGGCCGCCGCGCCGTTGCTGGGCGCATTGCAGAAGCAGCTCGACGGCTATCGACGGATCATCGTGCTGCTGGCCGATGAGGAACAGCAGTCCGCGGCCGATCGCACCACTTCCACCCGCATCGGCCAGCAGCTGTTCCACGATGGCCTGGAACAGCGCGGCGCCATTGCCACGCAGTTCGACACCCTGCTGCGCGGCACCAGCCCGCAGCGCTTCGCTACCCTGGGCACGGTGCTGGATTACATCGAGTCGGCGCCCGAACTGTTCGATGCCGATCGCCTGGCGTTCCGCGAGGTGCTGCGTGACCTGCACGAACGCATCGGCGCCGATTCCTCGTTGCCGGCGGTGAAGCTGCACCAGCGCATCGGTGAAGACCTGGAGGCGCTGGACGAGATCGAGCGCAACTACAACCAGGAACTGACCCGCATCTTCAGCCGCTTCGAGCGCACCCGTGCCATCGAACTGAAGCGCGAGAAGTGGGACGACTACATCGCGCACCTGCACAAGGACTACAGCCGCGAAGCGATCCTGCGCGACTACGGCGTGATCGAGCCGTACCCGATGTCGATGAAGGACAGCGACCGCGAGATCTTCGGCCGCGATCTGCCGCCGAAGACGGTGGTGCTCACCTTCGACGATGGCCCGCACAAGGCCTATACCGATGAAGTGGTGGCCATCCTCAAGCGCTACGACGTACCGGGCGTGTTCTTCGAGGTCGGTCGCAACCTGGGCAAGGTCGACACCGACGGCAAGGTCAGCCTTGGGCCGATGGCCAAGATCAGCCGCAACCTGATGGAAGAGGGCTACGCCGTCGGCAACCACAGCCTGACCCATGCGCAGCTGTCGCGCACCACCGGCGATGCGCTGCGCCAGCAGGTGCTGGACACCGACACCCTGCTGAAGGACGTGGACAGCAAGCGCGCGCCGCTGTTCCGCTTCCCGTATGGCGCACGCAACGCCGAAGGCCTGCAGCTGCTCAACGAGGCGGGCCTGAAGTCGATCATGTGGAACATCGATTCGATGGACTGGGCCGACCCGGTGCCCGAATCGATCGTGCAGCGCGTGCTCGACCAGGTGAACAAGGAACAGCGCGGCATCATCCTGTTCCACGATATCCACGACCGCGCGGTGAAGGCACTGCCGCAGATCCTGGACCGGCTGATCGCCGACGGCTACCAGTTCGCCGGCTGGAATGGCCGCGACTTCAGCGTCGCCCGACCGCGCAAGGGCAGCGACCGCGATGCCACCGTCACCACCGGCTATGAAAAATCGTGGGCGATCGTGRTCGGCATCGAYRACTACGCSAAGTGGCCGAAGCTGGARTACGCCAGCCACGATGCMCAGGCCRTSGCCGAYACSCTGACCGGGCAGTTCGGCTTCCCGTCSTCGCAGGTGATCGTRCTGAAGAACGAGCAGGCCACCCGCAACAACATCCTGGCCGCCTTCCACGACCGGCTGTCCGACGACCGCACCGGCAGGAATGATCGCGTGTTCGTGTTCTTCGCCGGCCACGGTGCTACCCGTCAGCTGGCATCCGGGCGCGACCTCGGCTACATCATTCCGGTTGATTCGGACCCGAAGGAATTTGCCACCGAYGCSATCGCGATGACCGAYATCCAGAACATCGCCGAGAGCATGCAGGCCAAGCATGTGATGTTCGTGATGGATGCCTGCTACAGCGGCCTTGGTCTGACCCGCGGCGGCCCGTCGTCCTCGTCGTTCCTGCGCGAGAACGCACGCCGCAGCGCGCGGCAGATGCTGACCGCCGGCGGTGCCGACCAGCAGGTGGCCGATGCCGGCCCGAACGGCCACTCGGTGTTTACCTGGGTGTTGCTGCAGGCATTGGCTGGCAAGGGCGATCTCAATGGCGATGGCCTGATCACCGGTACCGAGCTGGCCGCCTATGTGGCGCCGGCGGTGTCGGCGGTCTCGCAGCAGACGCCGGCCTTCGGCAGCCTGCCCGGCTCGCAGGGGGGCGAGTTCGTGTTCCAGGTGCCGGACAGCCAGGAATACCTCAACGCCGATACGCGCCAGCTGACTGCCGATGCGATCGCCCTGAACAACAAGGTCGACGCTGCCCAGGACGCCAAGAACAGCGAAGCGCCAGTGACCGTGGCCGACCTGCAGGGCGGCAAGGCCAAGCTGGTGGTGCCGACGGCCGGACCGGCCTCGGACCGCCAGCGCTCGCAGCAGGCCAACGACCGTGGCCTGCAGCTGTACCGCGAGAAGCGCTACGACGAAGCCGCCGTGCAGTTCGCCGAGGCACTGAAGCTGCGCCCGGATTTTGCCCAGGCGGCCAACAATCTCGGCTTCGTCTACTACCGCCAGCAACGCTACGCCGAAGCGGCGCGTTGGCTGGAGAACACACTGAAGATCGATCCGTCGCGCGCGGTGGCCCATCWGAATCTGGGTGACGCGTACTTCCACGCAGGCGACAAGGCCAAGGCGAAGCAGGCCTACACCACCTACCTGGCACTGCAGCCGCAGGGCACTGGTGCGGCGCAGGCGCGCGCGCAGCTGGAGAAGCTCTGAGCGATGAACGATATGAAGCGCACCGAAACCATCGTGGCCATTGCCAGCGCACCCGGTGCGGGCGGCGTGGGCCTGCTGCGCCTGTCAGGCCCGCGTGCCGCAGCCATTGCCAACGCACTCGGCGCACCGACGTTGCGCCCGCGCCACGCGCACTACTCGCGCCTGCGCGATGCAGACGGTGAGGTGATCGATGATGGCATCGTGCTGTGGTTCCCGGCGCCGACCAGCTTCACCGGCGAAGAAGTGGTGGAACTGCAGGGCCATGGCAGCCCGGTACTGCTGCAGCAGCTGGTCGCACGCTGCATTGCATTGGGSGCGCGGCAGGCSCGGCCCGGCGAGTTCAGTGAGCGCGCGTTTCTCAACGGCAAGCTCGACCTGGCACAGGCCGAAGCCATCGCCGATCTGATCGCGGCCGGCGACAACCGAGCGGCGCGCGCGGCACGACGCTCGCTGGACGGGGTGTTCTCGCGCCGCATCGAGGCGGTGGTCGAACAGCTGGTGCTGCTGCGCATCCACGTGGAAGCAGCCATCGATTTCGCCGACGAACCGCTGGACACACTCGGCGGTGCACAGGTGCGGCGTGGCCTGGAACAGGCGCGCAGCGATCTGGCCCTGCTGCGCCGCGACGCAGAGCGTGGCCGTCGTCTGCGCGATGGCCTGCATGCGGTGCTGATCGGCCCACCGAATGCCGGCAAGAGTTCGCTGTTGAACGCGCTGGCCGGCAGCGAGCGTGCCATCGTCACCGACATCGCCGGCACGACCCGTGACACGCTGCGCGAGACCATCCGCCTGGATGGGCTGGAACTGACCCTGGTCGATACCGCCGGCCTGCGCGATGGCGGCGATGCCATCGAACGCGAAGGCATGCGTCGCGCGCGCGCCGAGATCGAGCGCACCGACCTGGCGTTGATCGTGCTGGATGCACGCGATCCGGCAGCCGGCGAAGCCGCGATCGGCGAAGCGGTACTGGCGGTGCCGCACAAGGTCTACATCCACAACAAGTCGGATCTGTTGGATGCGATGCCGGTGCGGGACGACCCGGACCGCGTTTTCGTCTCCGCTGCCACCGGCGCGGGACTGGACGAGCTGCATGCGCGCCTGCGTTCGATCGCTTCGGCCGGGGCAGGGGAGCAGGTGGAGGGCGAATTCTCCGCACGCACCCGCCACGTCGATGCGATCGAACGCGCACAGGAACACGCGCAGCGGGCGGATGGCGAGCTGGTGCACGAGCACCTGGAGCTGGCTGCCGAGGAGCTGCGTCTGGCGCACGACGCGCTGGGCGAAATCACCGGGCAGATGAGTGCCGATGATCTGCTGGGCAAGATTTTCTCCAGCTTCTGCATCGGCAAGTAGCGCTTGGTAAGTGCCGGCCGCTGGCCGGCAATCCAGGGAAATCATCTCCCCCAAACCTGTCACATTCCCGCCGCATACTGACGCCCATCACAAACCGCTTGAGGAAGTCGCAGTGAAGTCGTGGGGTCGTGCGTTGCTGTTGTCGCTGGCCGTGGCACCATCGGTGGCCATGAGTGCTGAATCCTCCCCTCCGGCCGCGCCCAAGGTGTCGGTCTACGGCCACCGCGGTGCAAGCGCGCTGCTGCCCGAGCACACGCTGGCGGCCTATGCGCAGGCCATCGCCGACGGTGCCGATTACATCGAACCGGACCTGGTGATGACCAAGGACGGTGTGATGGTGGCCCGCCATGAGAACGAGATCGGTGGCACCACCGATGTGGCCGAGCACAAGGAATTCGCCAAGCGGAAGACCCGCAAGGTCATCGACGGGCAGACGGTCGAAGGCTGGTTCACCGAAGACTTCACCCTGGCCGAGCTGAAGACGCTGTACGCCCGCGAGCGCCTGCCGGAGTTCCGCAGCACCGCCTATGACGGCCAGTTCCGCATTGCCAGCCTGGACGAGATCCTGGCGTTCCTGGTCCAGCAGGCCGGTCGTGCCAACCGTGGCATCGGCTTGGTGCCGGAGATCAAGCACCCGACCTACTTCCAGTCGATCGGCCTGCCGATGGAAGACACGCTGCTGGCCGCGCTGCGCGGCAACGCCTATACCAACGTCGGCCCGGTCACCATCCAGTCGTTCGAGACGGCCAACCTGCGCTACCTGCGCGGCAAGATCCCGCGTGGCAGCAACATCCGCCTGTTGCAGCTGCTGTGGAAGGGCGATACCCAGCCGGCCGACATCGCCAAGGCCGGCGGCGCGCTGACCTATGCGCAGATGATGACCCCGGCGGGGCTGAAGGACATCGCGGCCTATGCCGACGGCATAGGCCCGGAGCTGCGCTCGATCATCCCGCTGGATGCCAACGGTGCGCTGGGCACGCCGACGGCGCTGGTGCGCGATGCGCACGCGGTGGGCCTGATGGTGATTCCGTACACCTTCCGCCCGGAGAACCACTTCCAGGCCAGCAACCTGCGCAAGGGCGCGGACAATGCGCGCAACGCGGAGGGGTCGATCGCGGAGATGCGTGCCTACCTGGCAACCGGCATCGATGCCTTCTTCACCGATGACCCGGCATTGGGCCGGCAGGCGGTGGATGGAACGGGCGCGGCGGCGAACGCGGCGAACTGACCCGCTCTGTAGATGCCAACCTTGGTTGGCACGCGGTCGCAGCAGGAAGCATGGGAACGCCGGACGCATGAGCGCCGACCAAGGTCGGCGACTACCGGAACGCGAGAATGCGGCGCCCAGGGTCAGAGCCCCTTCGGGGATCCGACCTCGACACGCTTAGGAGCTTGCCGGCCATCGGCCGGCACTACCGTTGCATCACGAGCGCGGGTCTTCCGGCCGGCGGAACGGGATCACCACATAGTCCTGCCCTTCGCGCGGCTGCCACAGCACCGGCACGCGCTGCGGCGACGGCGGCTCGAGTTCGTCATCGGCCAGCGGCTCGACCTCGTCTTCCTCGTCCTCCCAGCTGTAACGCGGGCGCGGCGGCAGCGGGTCGGCGTTGCGGAACAGCAGTGCGGCGATGATGCCGGCGAAGGCTCCGCCCATGTGCGACTGCCAGGACACACCGTCGGCATGCGGCAGCACGGTCATCAACATGCCGCCGTAGAACAGCATGCCGATCAGCCCGGTGGCGATCGCCGCGCGGTCGCGGCGCAGCAGGCCAAGGCTGGCCAGCAGGAACATCAGGCCGTGGGTGACGCCACTGGCGCCGAGATGGAAGCTGCCGGGGTTGCCGAGCATCCACGCACCGATGCCCGAGCCCAGCCACAGCAGGGGCAGTGCACGCAGCGTGGCTTTGGGATAGACGCTGCCGGCCAGGGTGCCGAGGATCAGGATGGCGAAGCTGTTGGCGGCAATGTGTTCGACCGAGCCATGCAGCAGCGGTCCGCCGATCAGGCCGAGCAGGCCCTTGGCTTCCAGCGGTGCGACCGCCCAGGGCCGCCAGTCGAAATGGTCCTGCAGGGCGAACACGGCCACCAGCACCAGCACGGCGGCCAGGCTGGCATTGAAGGCGCGCAGGATGCGCGTGCGGTCGTTGCGGGCGGCCGGCGCGTCGCCGGCGGGCAGGGGCGCGTTCGTGTTCATACCCTCAGCAATGGCGGTGGCTGGCGCGAAACCAAGGCCACCGCCGCGGGAGAGTGGCTGCGACCGGCGGGACAATCCACCGGCCGCAGCGTTCAATCGGCCAGGATCAGGCGCCGCCTTCCTTCGGCGGGTTCTTCAGGCTCAGCACCACCGTGGCGGCGATGATCACCGCGACCACGCCCAGCGAGATCGGGGTCGGGATCTTGAACAGGTCGATGATCATCATCTTGATGCCGATGAAGGCCAGCACCAGGGCCAGGCCGTACGGCAGCAGGTGGAAGCGGTCGGCCATGCCGGCCAGCAGGAAGAACATCGCACGCAGGCCGAGCACCGCGAACACGTTGGAGGTCAGCACGATGAACGGGTCGGTGGTGATCGCGAAGATCGCCGGGATGCTGTCCACTGCGAAGATCACGTCGGTCACCGCGATCAGGATCAGCACCGCGAACAGCGGGGTGAACCAGCGCACGCCGTCGCGCTTGACGCTCATCGCGTTGCCTTCGTAGTCCGGCAGCAGGCGCAGGTGCTTGCGCATCCAGCGCAGGGCCGGGTTGGCTTCCAGGTCAGGCTCCTGGCCCGCGGCGAACCACATCTTCCAGCCGGTGAAGAGCAGGAAGGCGCCGAATACATAGAGCAGCCAGTGGAACTGGGTGATCAGCACGCTACCAGCGAAGATCATGATCGTACGCAGCACGATCGCGCCCAGGATGCCGATGATCAGCACCTTCTGGCGCTGTTCCTCCGGCACCGCGAAGTAGCTCATGATCATCAGGAAGACAAAGATGTTGTCCACCGCCAGCGCCTTCTCGACCAGATAGCCGGTCAGGAACTCCAGGCCGACCTTGTTGGCCACGACCTGGCCGGCGGTCTCGTTCAGGTAGAACCAGAGGCCGCCGTTGAAGGCCAGCGCCAGCGCGACCCAGCCGATGGACCACCACAGGGCTTCCTTGAAAGTGACCTTGTGCGGGCCACCGTGGCGCATCAATACGAGGTCGACCAGCAGGGCGATGACCACCACCGCTGCGAAGCCGCCCCACAACCACAAATTACCGATCGTCTGCATGGGTTTGTCCGTTGGGAAATGAAAAATGCCTCAAGCCGGACGGCGAGGATCTGCAACGGAGGATCGGGAGGGGATCCAGGGACAGAGCTTCGCCAGTACGGCGAAGGTCTCGCTCGCAGTTCCGATGGGCCGGAACTGCCGTTGCACCGGAGCCTGCGGGCTCGAATTGACGGCGACAACGTCTGGGAGCTACTCCCCTTCTGCAGCCGATTCTGCGGCCTGGCCGGGCCCGCGTCAAATGGCGGGCCTTCACCGGATTTCCGGCGCCCCATGCCCCCCGGCTACAATAGGTGGATGAATACCCCCCTTCCCGTTGTCCGCCTCAAGAACGCGTGGCGTTCCAGCCACCCGTGGATCTTCCAGAAACTGGTCGAGAAGCCGACCGTCCGGCCCAAGCCCGGCTCCCTCGTCGATGTCGTCGGCGTGGATGGCGAGTTCATCGGCCGTGGCTTCTACAACGGGCATTCGCGTATTGCCGTACGCATCCTCGAAACCGACCCGCAGATCCCGCTGGATGCCGGCTGGTTCTCGCGCAAGATCGCCCAGGCGGTGTCGCTGCGTCGTGAGGTGCTGAAGCTCGATGCGGTGTCCGACGCCTGGCGCGTGGTGCACAGCGAGGGCGATGGCCTGTCCGGCCTGGTGGTCGACCGCTACGGCGACCTGGTAGTGGTGGAGTTCTTCGCCGCCGGCATGTTCCGCCACCGCGAATGGATCTACGACGCCCTGCGTGAACAGTTCCCGGGTTGCCGCTTCCACAGCTTCGCCGACGAACACGTGCAGAAGCAGGAAAGCTTCGATTTCCACGGCAACACCACCACCGAAGCGTCGGTGATCACCGAGTACGGCATCAAGTTCCGTGCCGACCCGGCCGGTGCGCACAAGACCGGTTTCTTTGCCGACCAGCGCGAGAACCGTGAGTGGCTGAGCCAGCAGGTGGAAGGCAAGAGCGTGCTCGACCTGTGCTGCAACACCGGCGGTTTCGCCGTGTACGCGGCCGCGCGCGGTGCATCGGAAGTGGTCGGCATCGACATCGATGAGGACGTCATCCAGATCGCCAAGGGCAATTCACGTCTGAACAACGTGCGCCCGAAGTTCGTCCAGTCCGACATCTTCCCGTGGCTGCGCGATGCGGCCAACCGCGGTGAGCAGTACGACGTGGTGATCCTGGACCCGGCGAAGATGACCCGCGACCGCGACCAGGTCATCACCGCGCTGAAGAAGTACCTGGACATGAACAAGCTGGCGCTGGGCGTGGTCAAGCCCGGTGGCCTGTTCGCCACGTTCTCCTGCACCGGCCTCGTGGCCGAGGACCAGTTCCTGGACATGCTGCGTCGTGCGGCGTACTTCTCCGGCCGCACCATCCAGATCCTGAAGGTGGCCGGCGCCGGCCCGGACCATCCGTTCATGGCCCACGTGCAGGAATCGCGTTACCTGAAGGCCGTGTTCTGCCGCGTGGTGGACTGACCTACGGGGTGTGGAGCCGGGCGATGCCCGGCTCCCCCACACAGCGCCGAAGACTGCCCCCGCGCGCCAGCCTCAGGGCTGCGCGCGTGGCGGCGCAGGAACCGGCTGCAGCTGCTGCAGCAACCCGTTGATCACCTCGGACCTGCGCCGCAGATGGTGGCCGAGCACGATCGCCACCGCGCCCAGCGCCAGCAGCGCCGGAACCGCGAGCAGCGCGAGCACCCAGCCGACGTCGAACAGAAGCCAGCCCAGCAGACGCTGCTGATGCAATCGCTGCGACCGTTCAGAGCGGGGCAGCCCTGCTGCCTTCTCGAAGCGGGACTGCATTGCCGGCGATACCGGAACACCGATGTCTTCGCCATTGGCCAACGCACGGGCAGTGGCGACCACGGCCGACGAGGCGACGCCGTAGGGAAGCTCCTGCTGTGCACGCAGATAGGCCTGCCACTGGGGGCTGAAGCCGCTGAAGTCTGGACTGGCGATCAGCGCGTCCAGCTGGCGATAGTCGAGGCGATCGCCCTGGCCGATGGCGGGTGCGGTGATGCCCATGCTTCCCCAGGCACCGCACAGCAGCATCGAACCCAGCGCGAATGACCAGGCGAAGCGGCGAAGGCGATGGCGGCTGAGCAGGTCGCGCACGCCGAAGAACATCCACACCAGCAGCAAGGGGGTCATGACCAGCAGGATGAGCAACTGCCTGCCCGTGTCCTTCGACCCATAGCCGGCCGGCACCTGTGCCCACGACGGGGGGCCCAGCTCGGTGCCGGTAAATGCCAGCGCCATGCAGGACAGCGCCGTTGCCGCCAGCGGAAGGCAGGCCAGGCCGAAGACCCGCAGCAGCGAGGCCCGCCGGTAGAACGCGCGCAGGCCCGGAACAGCCTCCACCCGCGCCTGCAGATCCGGCGGGATCTGCAGCGGATCGCGTACCGGCGCGCTCATGCCGGCACCGCCGATGTGCGCAGCAACTGCTGCAGGGCCTGTTTCAGCTGGTCCTGTGCCTGGGCCGCGCTGGCGATCATCTGCGGGCTGGCGTTGTCGCTGTTGTGCAGCGCCTGGATGGTCTGGCGCCAGATCGGCAACAGGATTTGCACCGTCTCGCTGTAACGGTCCAGCAGGTCGATGGCATGGCTGCGTGCCAGCTGCACCTGCATCCGGCTCATCGAATGGCTGGCCAGCAGCGCGGTCAGGTTGGCTACGCGGCGTTGCAGCCGCTCGACCGGACGGTCGAGCACCGGCGCGCCATCGTCGCTGTCGACGGCCGCTGGCAGCTCCTGCAGGAACTGCACGCCTGCATCGATGTACACCTGCAGTCGCACCCCCTGCACGTCATGCTCGAGCAGCTGCGCATCCAGTCGATCGACGCTGGCCCGCACGGCGATGGCTTCGCGCTCGATCCTGGCCAGGACGTCGCCGTTGCTGCCCATGGCAATGCGACGGCGCAGGCGTTCTTCGATATCGGCACCGGTGAACCGCTCCCACCATCCCGCGCGCTGCAGCAGCGCATTGGGATCGTGTTCGGACAGCCGGCTGACCAGTTCGGCAAGCGCCTGGGCCAGTGCGTTGGCGCTGCCATCCTGCCAGGCCGGCTCGGCGCTGGCGCTGGCCAGGTCGGCCGGGCCATAGCGGCCGATGTCGGTACGCCCGGCAAACAACGTTGGCAGCACATCACGCTTGAGCTGTTCGACGGTGACCGTGCTGGCGGGGACGGGGGCCTGGCCCTGCGCGGGCAGCGCTGGAGGCTGGGAGTTCGACATCAATGCTTCCATTCCATGGTCGACGCAGCACGCGGTGCTGCACGCTGACTTATCGGCTGCCGGCGAGTGTAATGGAGCTGGCGGATCAATACGGCACTACCGGCGTTGGCCGTCGCGGCGCTATGGTCGTGTCCTTCCCATTGCCGGTGGATGCCCATGCCGTCGTTGCGTCGTCTGTCCCTGCTGCTCGCCCTGGCGCTGAGTGCGCCGCTGTCCGCCCATGCCATCGACTTCAGCGCGCAGGAGCTGGCCCGTGCCAAGGCACTGCAGCAGCGCCTGCTGACCCTGGACAGTCATCTGGATACGCCGGCCAATTTCGGCCGCGACGGCTTCGACATCGAGCAGCGGCACGACCGCAACGCACTCTCGCAGGTGGACTACCCGCGCATGGTCGAAGGTGCGCTTGATGGCGGCTTCTGGGCGATCTATACCGACCAGGGCGACCGCACGGCCGCCGCGCATCTGGCCGAGCGCGACCACGGCCTGCAGCGGTTGCTGGAGATCCGGCAGATGCTGGCCGCCAATCCCGAGCGCTTCGCATTGGCGCTGACCGCCGATGACGCGGCGCGGATCAAGGCCGCCGGCAAGCGCGTGGTCTACATCAGCATGGAGAACGCCAGTCCGCTGGTGGCCGATCCCAGCCTGCTGTCGTTCTATCACCGTGCGGGYCTGCGCCTGCTCAGCACCGTGCACTTCGCCAACAACGAGTTCGCCGATTCGGTCACCGATCCCAAGGGGGCTGAATGGAAGGGCCTGAGCCCGGCTGGCAAGGACCTGGTGCGCGAGGCGGTGAAGCTGGGCATCGTCATCGACCAGTCGCACGCCTCCGATGCCGTGTTCGACGATCTGCTGGCGATGATGCCGGTGCCGTTCGTGCTGTCGCACAGCTCGGCCAAGGCGGTCTACGACCACCCACGCAATCTTGATGACGCGCGCCTGCGCAAGCTGGCCAAGGCTGGCGGGGTGATCCAGGTGAACGCGTACGGCGGCTACCTGATCGACACCGCCAAGTCGCCCGAGCGCAAGCAGGCCGAAGAAGCCCTGAGCAAGCAGCTGGGTGGCTGGGAAGGCATGACCATCGAACAGGGCGTGGCGCTGCAGAAGGCCGAGCAGGCACTGGACCACGAACACCCGGTGCGCCACGCCAGCCTGGACGACTTCTTCGCCCATTTCGAGCACATCCTGAAGGTGGTCGGCCCCGAGCACGTCGGCATCGGTCTGGACTGGGATGGCGGTGGTGGCCTGAGCGACCTGCCCGATGTCAGCCAGCTGCCGAAGATCACCGCGTGGCTGCTGCGCAAGGGGTACAGCGAACAACAGATCGCCGCCATCTGGGGCGGCAACCTGTTGCGGGTGATGCGCCAGGCGCAGGACTACGCGGCAAAGCAGGGCGGTTAGCCGCCCTGCGGTAGTGCCGGCACGACCCAAAGACCGCCGGGCATGGCCCGGCGCTGCCTTTACCGGCCGATCAGCGCGTTGCGACGGCTGTAGGCGAAGTACAGCACCAGGCCGACCACGTTCCACGCCAGGAAGTACAGCTGGGTGGTGTGCGGCAGGCTGATGAACAGGTAGATGCAGCCCAGTGCCGCCAGCGGGCCGACAATGAAGGCCAAAGGCGTGCGGAAGGTGCGCTCGCGGTTCGGCTCACGCACGCGCAGCACCACCAGGCAGATGCCAACGGCGGTGAACGCGGCCAGGGTACCGGCATTGGCCAGTGCGGCGATCTCGTCCAGGCGTGCAACGCCGGCCAGTGCCGACACCACCAGGGCGGTGAACAGCGTGGTCGCCACCGGCGTGCCGGTACGTGCGTTGACCTTGGACAGGCCACGCGGCAGCAGTCCATCGCGGCTCATGACGAAGAAGATGCGGCTCTGGCCGTACAGGAAGGCCAGCAGCACGGTCGGCAGGGCGATGATCGCGATCACGCCGATCAGCATCGCGGCGGTGGGCTGGCCCAGCTGGCGCATGATCAATGCCAGCGGCTCGGCACTCTGGCYGAACACGGTGTAGCTCATCGCACCAATCGCAGCCAGCGCCACCAGCACGTACACGATGGTGCAGCCGACCATCGAGCCGATGATGCCGATGGACAGGTCGCGCCCGGGGTTCTTGGTTTCTTCGGCGGCGGTGGAGATCGCGTCGAAGCCGTAGAACGCGAAGAAGATGATCGCCGCCGCCGCCATCACGCCGCGCTCGACGCCATCCGGGCCCAGCGTCTTGGCGAATCCGTAAGGCATGAACGGCTGCAGGTTGTTGGCGTCGAACGCCGGCAGGGCCACCGCCACGAAGATCGCCAGCGCGATCAGCTTGAACACGACCAGGATCGCGTTGAGGGTGGCGCTTTCCTTGGTACCGGCCATCAGCATCAGGGCCACCAGCCAGGTGATGACGATGGCGGGCAGGTTGATCATGCCGCCATCGACGTGCGGGCCTGCCGCGAGCATCGCCGGCAGGCGCAGGTCCCAGCCGAACTGGGTATGCACCCATTCCAGGAAGCCGACGAAGTAACCGGACCAGCCGACCGCCACGGTACTCACCACCAGCGAGTACTCCAGGATCAGGCTCCAGCCCACCACCCAGGCAAACACTTCGCCCAGGGCACTGTAGCTGTAGGTATAGGCACTGCCGGCGGCAGGCATCATCGTGGACAGCTCTGCATAGGCCAATGCCGCGCAGGCACACACCGCGCCGGCGATGGCGAAGGAGATCAGCAAGGCCGGGCCAGCGCGGTCGGCACCCACGCCGATCAGGGTGTAGATGCCGGTGCCGACGATGGCGCCGATGCCCAGCGCGATCAGGTGCGGCCAGCTGAGGGTCGGGACCAGACGCCGGCCGGCTTCATGGACGGTGACGGAATCTAGGGACTTGCGCCGGAGCAGGGACATGCAGGCCTCGGAAGGGGTGACTGAGAACGACAAGTCCCCGAGTGTGACCGAACGCAGCGCAGCATTGCCACTGACGGGGGTCATGGCCGACACAGCGCGCGCTGGACGCTGGGCACTCTGCCGGAAACGGCACAAACGGCCTCAGCGCAGGCGCCTACCAGTGACAGCCGTCGTCCTGGAAGGCGTTGACGTCTTCGTCGAAGTCCGCGCGGCGACCGTCCCGGGCACGCACGTAGCTGAAGCTGTAGATCCGTGTGCCCTGCGTGCTCAGTGTGTAGTGACCGTTGATGCGACCGTCCACGCGCTCTTCCCAGACGGTGTCGAACTGGTAGGGGCGGTCTTCGTCCAGCACCGTGGTCTGTTCGGAGACCCGCCGCAGCGGCAGGCGCTCGCTGTGCCCGGCGTAGCGCACATCGGCGCGGCCATCGTCCAGCCAGCGCCATTCCAGGTGGATCGTGTTGTCGCGGCCATCGCTGAGGCAGCGGTGGTCCGGTGCGGCCGTGGCCGGTCCACTGGCAAGCAGCAGCACCAGGGCTGCTGCGACCGCGAGCGTTGGTGTTGCGGCCATGGCGCTTTTGTCCCACGAGGGGCGCCAGCATAGCGCGCCCCCATTGTTACCTGCCCAGCGCGCGTGGCTGCAGACGCGTACCGCCGCTCATCAGCATGCGTGGCAGCGGCATCTGCAGGAAGTCGTGCGGGAAGGCAGGCGCGACCGCGCTGATCGCATCCAGCCGTGCCAGCGCCTCAGCCGGCAGCGCCAGATCCAGCGCCGCCAGGTTGTGTTCGAACTGGTCCAGGGTGCGTGCACCGACGATCGGCATGGCCCCGGCCGCGGGTCGTTGCAGCAGCCAGGCCAGAGCGACCTGCGCAGCCGAGTGCGACAGTTCCGCCGCGACGGCAGCGACTTCCCCGGCGATGTTCAACGAACGTGGCGTCAACGCGCCATTGATGAGGGCCACGTTGCGCCGGGAACCGCCCGGCGTAGCCTCCGGCGGCTCGGCCGCGGTGAGATCAGCCGCGCTGTACTTGCCGGTCAGCACCCCGCTGCCCAGCGGCGACCACGCCACCACGCCCAACCCGAGCGCCTCGGCCATCGGCAGCAGCTCCTGTTCGACGCTGCGCTGGATCAGGCTGTATTCGATCTGCAGGGCCACCAGCGGCGCCCAACCGCGCAGGTCGGCCAGGGTCTGCATGCGGGCGATCTGCCAGGCCGGCGTGTCCGAGATGCCGGCATACAGCACCTTGCCGCTGCGCACGAGATCGTCGAAACCGCGCATCACCTCGTCCACCCCGGTGGTGTCGTCCCAGGCGTGCAGGTACAGCAGATCCAGGTAGTCGGTGCCGAGCCGGCGCAGGCTGTCCTCCACCGAGCGCATCATGCTCTTGCGGTGGTTGCCGGCGTTGTTCGGATCGCCGGGCACGGTCGCCAGGGTGTACTTGCTGGCGATCACCAGCCGTTCGCGGCGGCCCTGGGCGAATCGCCCGAGCAGCGTCTCGGCGCTGCCATTGGTGTAGTTGTTTGCGGTATCAACGAAGTTGCCACCGCGTTCGACGTAGGCATCGAAGATGCGGCGGGCCTCGGCTTCGTCCGCGCCCCACCCCCAGTCGGCACCGAAGGTCATCGTGCCCAGCGCCATCGGGCTGACACGCAGGCCGGAGCGACCGAGCAGGCGGTAGTGATCAAGTGACATGTGGCATTCCATCGGAGGAGGCGGTGTGCCGCCGGGAGGGAAAGCATCCGTCCGATGATCCTGTGGATAAACTGGACACAGCCGAACTGACAATGAAGGAACGCTTCACAATGGATCCCTCCGCACCGCTGTCGGCGGTGGTCGCGTTTGTCCACGTGGCCGACCACGCCAGCTTTACCCGCGCCGCAGATGCGCTTGGTGTCTCGACCTCGGCACTGTCACAGAGCGTGCGCGCGCTGGAAGCGCGGATGGGCGTGCGCCTGTTGCAACGGACCACGCGCCGGGTGGGGCTGACCGAGCACGGTGCACGCTTCCTGCAGCGCGTACGTGGCGGGCTGGCACAGATCGAATCGGCCTTCGAGGACCTGGACAGCGCGCGGACCGTGCCGGCCGGTCGGCTGCGCATCACCCTGCCACGCATCGTTGCCGAGCGCCGGGTCCTGCCGGCGCTGCCGTCCTTCCTGGCCCGGTATCCGCAGGTGGAGGTGGAATTGTGCGTGGAACCGGCGTTGACCGATCTGGTCGCCGAGGGTTTCGACGCAGGCATCCGCCTGGGGGAATCGTTGGCGCAGGGCATGATCGCGGTGCCGATCGGGCCGCCCGAGCGCCAGGTGGTGGTGGCCACGCCGGGCTACTTCGCGCGCCACGGTGTGCCGCAGAGCCCGCAGGAGCTGCAGGGCCACGACTGTATCGTCCATCGCCGCGCCAATGGCCGGCTGATGCCCTGGGAATTCAGCCGTGAGGGGCGTGACCTGGACGTAGCCGTCGAGGGCCGGCTGGTGTTCAACGATGCCGAACTGGCCTATGCGGCGGTGCTGGCTGGGCTGGGCATGGCGCAGGGGTTCGCCTCACTGGTCGCCGACGACCTGGCTGCCGGCCGCCTGCGCAGCGTGCTGGAGGACTGGCAGCCGCCGTTCCCCGGCTTTCATCTGTACTACCCGGCGCGCGAGCATATGGCGCCCAAGCTGCGGGTGTTCATCGACCACCTGCGCGCGGCCTGCCAGGCCGACGGGATCTCAGCCGTTCAGGCCCAGGCGGATGCCGAAGCCGACCAGGAACAGGCCGGCAACACGCCGTAGCGCATCGCTGACCCGCGGGTGCTGGATCAACCGGCGGCGGGCCAGGTTGCCGACCCAGATCAGCAGCGAGCAGTAGGCGATGCTGACCACGAAGATGATCCCGGCCAGCGCGGCGAACGTAGCGATGCCCTGGTGGGCCTTCGGGTCGATGAACAACGGCAGGAAGGCCATGTAGAACAGGATCGCTTTCGGATTGAGCAGGCTGACCAGGATCGCCTGGTGGAAGTAGCGTCCGGGCTGCATGCGCACCGGGCCAACGTCGGCACCGTCACCCTTGGGCGTGCGCAGCAGGCTGATGCCTACCCACACCAGATACGCCGCGCCGAGATACTGCACGGCATGGAACACCGTCGGATTGGCCTTCAGCAGCGCGGCCACGCCGGCCAGTGCCAGCCACATCAGGATCTGGTCGCCGACCAGCAGGCCGGCCAGCGCCGTGTAGCCGCCGCGCACACCGCCGCGACCGGTAGCGGTCAGCAGGGTGAAGGTGCCCGGCCCGGGCAGCGCCAGAAACACCAGCACAGCGAGCAGGAAGGTCCACAGATCCTGGATGCCCATCCACGGCATGGCGCGACTCTCTTACAACGGGGGAGCGCCATTGTCGGCCAGTGCTGGCGCAGGCGACAGGGGCGTGTCGCCATTGCCGGGCATGGCGGACAGCAGCGGTTGCAGATGCTGGCGCAGCTGCGCGTGCAGTTGCCGCACCGCCGGTGAGAACTGCTTGCGATGGGGGCAGACCAGCTGCAGGGGAATGTGGCTGCCGATGCCATCCAGCAGCACCTGCAGGCGCCCTTCCAGCACGTCGTCGCGGACGTCCAGCCAGGACTTGTAGGTGATGCCTTCGCCGGCGACCGCCCAGCGCCGCACCACGTCGGCGTCGTCGCAGACCAGCGGCCCGCGCACCGGGATCACCACGCGGCGCCCCTCGATCTCGAACGACCAGCGATCGTAGGCGCGGCCGCCGAGCTGGTAGACAAGGCAATCATGCTCGCGCAGATCTTCCAGGCGGCTGGGCGTGCCACGCCGCCGCAGGTACCCGGGCGACGCAGCCAGCACCCGCCGGTTCTGTTCCAGCAAGGGCAGGGCGACGTAGCTGGCGTCGTCGAAGTGGCCGATGCGGATGGCCACGTCGACCGGGTCGCGGAACACGTCGGCCACTTCGTCGGACAGGCGCAGGTGCAGGCGCAGCCGTGGATGCGCCGCGCGGAACGCGGTCAGCCACGGCAGCAGCAGGTTGCGGCCGAAGTCCGACGGCGCCGACAACTGCAGGGTGCCGTGCAGTTCGGCGTCCTCGCCCTGCACCCGCGCCTGGCCTTCGCGCAGGGTGCTCAGAACCTCCTGTGCGTAGGGCAGGTACAGCGCGCCTTCGGCGGTCAGCCGCAGGCTGCGGGTGGTGCGTACGAACAGACGCAGGTCCAGTTCGCGTTCCAGTCGCGCCACCGCTGCGGCAACCTGGCCCGGCAGCAGGTCGGCCTCGCGCGCGGCCTGGGAGAAGCTGCCCAGCGCGGCGGTACGGACAAACAGCTGCAGATCGTCGAAGCGGACCATTTTCATTGCTGCAGTGAAAGTGTTGACCGATTCTGCGCCTTTCCGCCCCCCTGCGCACGGCGCACGCTGTGGTCTCTCCTCCCTGGATATCCCCCATGCGTGCCATTGCCTACACCCAAGCCGGCCTGCCGATCGACGACCCGCAGGCCCTGATCGATCTCGACCTGCCCCTGCCCCAGCCGGGCCCGCGCGACCTGCGGGTGGCGGTGCGCGCGGTGGCGGTGAATCCGGTCGACACCAAGGTGCGGCGCGGCGCCGCCACCGACGGCCCGCGCGTGCTGGGGTGGGATGCGGTCGGTGTGGTCGATGCGGTCGGCAGCGAGGTGACCCTGTTCCAGCCCGGCGATGCGGTGTACTACGCCGGTGTGATCGATCGCCCGGGCAGCAATGCCGAGTACCAGCTGGTGGACGAGCGCAGCGTTGGCCGCAAGCCGGCCAGCCTGGACGATGCCGCCGCTGCGGCGCTGCCGTTGACCGCGATCACCGCATGGGAACTGCTGTTCGACCGCCTGCGTATTGCCGAAGGCGGCGGCGAGGGCCAGACCCTGCTGGTGATCGGTGCAGCGGGTGGCGTGGGTTCGATCCTGGTGCAGTTGGCGCGCCGGCTGACGAAGCTGACGGTGATCGGCACCGCCTCGCGCCCGGAGACCCAGGACTGGGTGCAGGCGATGGGCGCGCACCATGTGATCGACCACACCCGGCCGCTGGCCGAGGGCCTGGCCCGGCTGGGCATCACCCAGGTGGACCATGTGGCCAGCCTGACCCACACCGACCAGCACTATGCGCAGCTCGTCGAGCTGCTGGCACCGCAGGGGCAGCTGGGGCTGATCGATGATCCGGGCCAGATCGATGTGATGGCGCTCAAGCGCAAGGCGCTGTCGCTGCACTGGGAATCCATGTTCACCCGGCCGCTGTACAGGACCGCGGACATGCAGCGCCAGCACGAACTGCTGAACCGGGTGGCCGATCTGGTCGATGCTGGCGTGCTGCAGACCACGCTTGGCGAGCACTTCGGGCGCATTGACGCGGCCAACCTGCGGCGCGCGCATGCGCTGCTGGAGAGCCACCGGGCCAAGGGCAAGATCGTGCTGGAAGGCTGGTAACGCCGGGCTGCGCCCGGCACCCGCAGAGGCGACAGCAACAGCCAAAGCCAAAGCCAAAGCCAAAGCGGGGCTCCTGCGGGTTGGCGGGACGGTGTGGGCAGGCAGGACACGCCGTAAACCCGTCCATGGGGGCTCGATGGCGCCATCCATGGCGCCAACGGTCCTGCCAACCCACACCGCCCCGCCTTCGACGGTTTCCCGCCGCTGTTGGTAGGTGTCGACCTTGGTCGACACAGTAGCTCCACGCCATGCGTGGATGAAGCCAAGCAAACGGGCTACGCCACGCCGTTGTCTACATGCTCGTTGAAGCCCGGCCGGGGGCGCAGGCGTTCGAACCAGGCGTCTACGTGGCGCAGCACAGGTTTGTTGCCGGGGGTGCTGCGCCAGCGCTGTGTCGACAGGCCGAGGACGATGTCGGCCAGGCTGAAGTCGGTGCCCGCCACGTAGGCATTGCTGGCGGCAAGCTGGTGGTCGAGCACGGTCATCAGGCGGTTCCATTGTTCCAGGCTTGCCTCGGCGCGTGCGTCGTCCGCGAAGTCGGGGTGCTGGCGCACGCGGGCCATGAACACGTGGCGCCAAGCGCTGTTGAGGTCGCTGGCCTGCCAGTCCATCCACTGCTCGACCTGGGCACGGGCTTGTGCAGCGGCCGGCAGTAGATCGTCTCGTCCCTGCCGGGCGGCCAGGTAGCGGCAGATGCTGTTGGACTCCCACAGCACGAAGTCGCCATCGCGCAGCACCGGTACCTGCAAGTTCGGATTCAGCGCAGCCAAGCGCTCCGGCGCAGGTGCCGGATCATGGGAGAACGACAGATCGAGTTCGGCGCACAGCCACAGCACTTTGCGCACGTTGATCGAGGTGGGCTTTCCGTAGAGAACAAGCATGGGCGGGTCCGTCGTGGTCCAACCAAGGCTAGCGCAGCGGGGCTACACTGGCCGCATGAACATCGAAGTCCTCATGATTGTCGCCGTGGCGCTGCTGCTGGCGACGCTGCTGGTGCTGGTGCTGTTGTGGCGTCGCGCATCCACCAGCGCACCCGCTGCCGAAGTACAGCAACAGCTGGTTACCGAACGCGAACAGCATCGCCTCGCACTGGTTGACGCCGGCCAACTGAGAGGGCGGCTGGAAACCTTGCTGGCGGAGCTGGAAAGCGAGCGCGGCCGAAGCCAGCAGCACGCCCAGCTTGTCACTACCCTGACCGCACGCGTGGAGCGGGAGGCCGCGTTGGCGTCCAGTCGTGAAGCGATGTTGGCCGAGCGCGAAGCTGCCTTGGCGCAGGTACGGGCCGATCTGGCCCAGTCCAGCACGGAGCTGCAGCAGGCGCAGCAGCGTTACCAGCAACTTCATGGCGAACACGCGCGCGCCCTGGCCAACCTGCAGCATTCCGAACGCGCCAGCGCCGAGCTGCGCAGCTATCTGGATACCGCCAAGGAAAAACTGTCCGGTGCCTTCGCGGAACTGGCGGGCAAGGTTTTCGACGAACGCGGGCAACAGTTCGAAAAGAACGTGCGCCAGGCCACGGTGCAGTCACGCGCGGACATCGAAGGGCTGCTCAAACCCTTTGCCGACAGGCTGGGGGATTTCCGCAACCGGGTCGACACGCTGTACGGGGAAGAGGCGCGGCAGCGTGCCAGCCTGCTTGGCGCGGTGGGCGAACTGAAGACCCTCAACCAGGACATGGCCGCACAGGCCTCGGCGCTGACCAATGCACTGAAAGGCAGTGCCAAGGTACGCGGCGACTGGGGTGAGCTGATGCTCGACAACGTGCTGCGTGGCTCAGGCCTGGAGGAAGGCGTCCACTACCAGCGGCAGAAGCACGCGGTGGATGATGAGGGCGCGCGCCTGCGGCCGGACGTGGTGGTGCAGTTCCCCGATGAGCGCAGCGTGGTGATCGACAGCAAGGTCAACCTGATCGCTTGGCAGGAAGCGATGAATGCCGCCACGCCGGAACAGTCCGAAGATGCACTGCGCCGCCATGCGGTGGCGCTGCGCCAGCACGTCAAGGATCTGGGCGAAAAGAACTATCCGAAGGCTCTTGGCAGCGAGACCCTGGATATCACCATCGCTTTCGTYCCCATCGAAGGCGCACTGTCGGCGGCACTGGGCGCGGATGGGGCATTGCAGGCTTATGCCTTCGACAACCGCGTGGTGTTTGCCTCGCCCAACACGCTGATGGCCCTGTTGAGGGTGGCCGAGCGTCTGTGGACACGTGACAAGGTGCAGAAGCAGGCATTGAAGATCAGTGAAGCCGGTGGACTGGTGCTGGATGCCCTGACCGGATTCCTGCAGGACTTCAATGCCATGGGCAGGAAGCTCGACGATGCAGGCAAGGCTTACGCCGACGCGCGCAACCGCCTGATCGATTCGCCGCAGTCAGCCATCAGCCGTGCCCGCCGACTTGCCGAACTGGGCAGCAAATCAAAGCGCGCGTTGCCCCCTGAGCTGACCCCCGATCCGTTGCAGCAGTTGACCTCTGCCGACGGAGAGGAAGACGGCAACGCCGGCTGACACGCCACCTGCATCGCCGGGTGCGTATGCTGGCGCCGTCCTCACTGACCAGGTACCGCCATGCGCCTCCGATTCCTTGCCAGCGCTGCCTTGGGCGCGCTGCTTGCCGCCTGCAGCAGTGCTCCACCCGCCAGTGACGATGCAGGCGCGGCAGCCACGGTGGCCGACAGCCCTGAAGCCGCTGCAGCCTATGAAGAAGCACGCGATGTGGACTGCCGCGCGGCGGGCGGTACCCTGCAGCCCTTGGGCCGCCTGCAACGGGTGCAGTGCGTGATTCCCTATGCTGACGCGGGCAAGTCCTGCAGCAGCAAGAGCGACTGCAGCGGCCAGTGCCTGGCGTCCGCCGAGGTGACCGCAGGCGCGGTGGCAACCGGCACCTGCCAGCGTGATGTCAGCCAGAACTTCGGTTGCCGGCAACGCATCGACGGTGGCAAGGCACAAGGCACCCTCTGCGTCGACTGACGGTAGTGCCGGCCGCTGGCCGGCACGAYCGTTCCCGAAGAKTCATGAGGCTGCCGGCCAGCGGCCGGCACTACCGGTCACGTGCGGCGGTATGCTGGTGGGCCTTTCCCCACTGTAGCCGGAGCCCCGCGTGAGCACCTCGATCCAGGATATTTCCCTCACCACCATCGACGGCCAGCCGTCCTCTCTTGCCGACTACCAGGGCAAGGTGCTGCTGCTGGTCAACGTGGCGTCCAAGTGCGGCCTGACCCCGCAGTACGAAGGCCTGCAGGCGCTGTATGCGGAAAAGCACGCGCAGGGGCTGGAAGTACTGGGCTTCCCGGCCAACAACTTCCTCGGCCAGGAGCCGGGCAGCGAGGCGGAGATCCAGCAGTTCTGCCAGCTGACCTACGATGTGAGCTTCCCGATGTTCGCCAAGATCAGCGTGGCCGGTGAAGATACCCACCCGCTGTACCAGCAGCTGACCGCCGCGCAGCCGCAGGCGATCGGTGAAGGCCCGCTGCGCGAGCGCCTGGCCAGCAAGGAGATTCCGATCCACCCGGCACCGGCGGTGCTGTGGAACTTCGAGAAGTTCCTGGTTGGCCGCGATGGCGAGGTCATCGCCCGCTTTGCCCCGGACGTTGCCGCCGATGACGCGCGCCTGCGCGAAGCGGTCGAGGCGGCGCTGGCGGCCTGAAGACGACGTGCCAACCAAGGTTGGCACCTGCCGGAAGGTGGGTGGACGTCGGTAAAACAAAAAACCCCGCCGAGGCGGGGTTTTTTCATGCGTTGCCGGCAGCGGTCAATTGGTCCACTGCGGCATCGGCATCGCATCGACCGGGATCGGCGAGTTCGCATCGTCGCTGCCACGCTCGCGCTTGCCACGCAGGTCGTTCTCGATCTGGTAGTTGCGGCGCTGCATCCAGGCATCGCGGACCAGGGCGTATTCGTCCACCGCGGTATCGCGCAGGTCGTCGATCGCCAGCAGCTGCGCGCGGGTATCGACCAGCTGCAGGCCCTGCAGACCGATGCGGTACTTGTCGCTTTCGATGCGGCGGATCGGCGACAGCGGGATGTCACCGGCCAGGCCGAACACATCACGCACGGTACGCGGGCCGAAGAACGGCAGTTCCACGTAGCGCGAACGACGCCAGCCCCAGGCGCCCAGGGTCTGCCCGAAGTCCTCGTTGCGTCGCGGCACCATCGCCTTGCTGGCCGGGTCGAACAGGCCACCGATGCCCAGCGTGCTGTTCATCAGGAACCGGCCCAGGCTGTCCCAGGCGTCGCCGGGGCGGCCCTGCAGCAGCTGGTTGGTGATGGTCAGCGGCGCACGCAGGTTGCTGAAGAAGTTGCTCACGCCGGTACGGGCAAAGCGCGGCACCACGTGGGTATAGGCGGTTGCCAGCGGGCGAGCGATACCGCGGTCGACGGCGTTGTTGAACCCGTGCACCTTGCGGTTGAAGGGTTCCCACGGGTCGTACGYGGTAGTGCTGGTGGTGCTGCCATTGGCGCCGTACAGCGCGTCGAAGTCGTCATCGCCGCCCGGTGCGGCGGCGGTGGCATCACTGCCGGTTGCACCCTGCGAGGCGGTAGCCGGTGCCGGCGCGGCCGCAGCAGGTACGGGGGCGTCGGCTGCGACGCTCGCAGCAGGCGCATCCGCACCAGCAGCGTTGTCGACCGTGGTGGTATTCGTCGCCGGCACCACGGTGTCGGCGGTCGGCGCGTCGCTGCGCGCCGGCTTGCCGGCACAGGCGCTGAGCGCGGCGGCCAGGAGGATCAGAGGGAAAACGCGCACGACGTTCATGTCAGCTCGCAGCAGAAGTAGCGTTGAAGTCCAGGTCGGGCGACAGCCGGTAGGCCGCGCTCAGCTCGTTGTAGCCGGCGGGGGCGCCGGAGATTGTCAGCGGATGGCCGCCCTGGCGCGCGCGTGCGGCCAACTCGGCCAACAACGCCAGGCCGGCGCTGTCCACGCGCTCGACCTCCGCCAGTTCCAGCCGCGACAGCTGCGCAGGCAGGGCCTGCAGTTGCGGCCACAGCGCGATCACCGCTGCACGGTCGAGCACCCCGCGCAGGCGCAGGGTGTCACCTTCCAGCAGCGCCAGCGCCTTATTTGCCATTGCCGGCCGGCCCAGCCTGCATGCTGCCGCTGCGCAGTTCGGTGGCCACCTGCTTGATGCCCTTCTGTCGCAGCGGGGCATCGAACTGGTTGCGGAAGGTCTGCACGTAGGAGATGCCTTCGATGTTCACGTCGAAGATCTTCCACTGGCCGCCTTCGTTGCGCATCCAGTACTCCACCGGCGTCGGCTCGCTGCCGGCACGCACCAGCTCGGTGCTCACGCGCACGCCGCGGTTGCCCGGCAGCGGGCTTTCGCCCTTCAGGCGGAAGCTCGGCTTGCCCTGGATGTTGAGCAGGGTCGAGCCATAGCGCTGCATCAGGTTGTCGGCCATCGCATTGGCGAACAGCTTGATGTCAGCGTCCGCAGCGCCGCGGGCGTGCGTGCCCAGCACCAGGCGCGCGGCATAGTCGCGGTCGAAGGTGCGGTTGAGCTCGCTGTCGATATAGCTGCGCAGGCTGGCCGGGTTGCCGCTGAATTCGGCACGGCGCTGCTGCAGGGTGGTGAGGATGCGCGTGCTGGCGTCGATCACCACCTTGCCGGCCTGGCCCTGGGGGGCGGCGGCAGCGGGGGCGGCGGCCTGCGCCTGGGCCAGGAACGGGGTAGCCAGCAGCAGCGACGAGGCGAGCAGGGCCGGGATCAGTTTCATCTTCATGGTTGCGTTTCCGTTGCAGGCGCCTGCGCGCCATCGTTGGGCTTCGGAGCAGCGCCGCCACCGGCGCCGCCACTGAACATGTATTTGCCGACCAGCTGGATCAGGTCCACGGCCGGCTGGGTGAAGACGATCTCTTCGCCGGGCTTCAGCACGTCGGGATCGCCGCCGGGCTGCAGACCGATATAGCTCTCGCCGAGCAAACCACTGGTGAAGATGCCCGCCGAGGTATCGGCCGGCAGATCCTTGACCTTGCTGTCCATGCGCAGGGTCACGATCGATTCGAACTTCACCGGGTCCAGATCGATCGCTGCGACCTGGCCGACGGTGACACCACCGATCTTCACCGGCGCCTGCTTGCGCAGCTGGCCGACCTGGGAGAAGCGTGCCTTGAGTTCATAGCCTTCGCCACCCCAGCTCCAGCGCTGGTTGGTCGAGGCGACGGCCAGCACCATCAGCGAGGCCAGGGCCAGCAGCAGGAAGGCGCCGACGGAGAATTCGAGTCTGGGACCGCGGATGGCCATGTGGATTACCTGATCAGTCGTGGTGGCCGCGCGCCGATGCGCACCGCCGATGGAGGGGTTAGGTGAACAACATTGCCGACAGTACGAAGTTGAACATCAGCACCAGCAGCGAGGCGTTGACCACCRCACGGGTGGTGGCGACGGACGTGCCTTCGATGGTCGGTTCGGCGTGGAAGCCGACATAGGCGGCCACCAGGGCTGCGGTACCACCGAAGATCGCCGACTTCAGCATCGCCACGCCGAAGTCGTCCCAGAAGTCCACGCTGCCACGCAGCGCCGACCAGAACACGCCGTTGTCCAGGCCCAGCACGTGCACGGCTTCGAAGTAGCTGGCACTGATCGCCAGCGAACAGAAGATGCC
>NZ_JBFTOJ010000005.1:0-49280 GCF_056397905.1 Stenotrophomonas sp. 05L414_2 | reverse complement strand
CGCCAATCGAGCTTTCCGGCTGCGAGCCCTCGATCGCATGGCCACCAAGGCCGAGAGCATGAAGAACATGGCGCTGGCGGCTCAGCTGCTGGAGCAGGCGGCGAAGGAGACCGGCGGGGCATACACGAACCGGCGCGAGATCGAGCACTCAGGCGGCGTGGACCTGCGCAAGGCCACCGAGATGACGGAGGCCGAGCTGCTGGCCATTGCGGCAGGCAAGGGCGCCGCCGGTGGCTGATGGCCGCGCCAAGCTCAGCCCTGCTGCAGCTGCTGCTGAGCTACTGCGCCGCCGCCGCTCCCGCGAATCTCTGAAAGCCTTCGCGCTGTCGATCCCGATCCCTGGCGCCCCGGTGGATGATGACCCCAGCAGCTGGGTGTGCGGCGATGCCGAGCGCCTGCCGCTGGCCCAGCACCACGAGCTGCTGCTGGACAAGGTGGAGGAATGCCTGCGCAAGCCCATGGGGCGGCTGATGGTGTTCATGCCGCCAGGCTCGGCCAAGTCCACCTATGCAGGTGTCGTTGCGCCACCTTGGGCCATGGGCAAGTGGCCGGGCTTCAAGGTGATCAGCACGAGCTACGCGGCCAAGCCGGCCTATCGATCGTCCAAGCGGTGTCGCGCCATTTGTTCCAGTCCCGAGTACGCCTCGATCTGGGAGCGGCCAACCATGCTGCGCGATGGCAGCGCCGCGGTGGACGAGTGGGAGCTGACCAACGACTCGGGGCTGCTGGCCGCCGGCATCCTGGGCGGCGTGACCTCTGCCCGTGCCGATGCCCTCATCATCGATGACCCGGTAGCCGGCCGTGCTGAGGCTGACAGTCCGACGATTCAGGCGAGCACCCGCGCTGCCTACGACGACGACCTGCTGACCCGCTTGAAGCCTGGCGCGTCGATCATTCTCATCCAGACCCGATGGCACCCCGAAGACCTGGCCGGTTCGATCCTGCCTGAGGACTGGGACGGCGAGTCCGGCCCGATCCAGTGCCGCGATGGCCAAGTGTGGGAGGTTCTGTGCATCCCCGCGCAGGCTGACCGCGCCGACGACCCGCTCGGCCGCAAGATCGGCGAGTACCTGTGGCCCGAGTGGTTCTCGCCCGAGCACTGGGCGCAGTACAAGGCCAAGGCCCGCACCTGGGCCAGTCTGTATCAGGGCCGGCCCAAGGCCGAGTCGGGCAACCAGTTCAACCTGAGTGACTTCGATGACCTCTGGTATGACCCGGAGGAGCTGCCGGCGCGGCTGAAGAAGTACGGCGCGAGCGACTTCGCGGTCACAGAGCGGGACCTGGAGAAGAAGTCCGAACCGGACTACACCGAGCATGGTGTGGTGGGGCTGGATGATGGCAGCTCCCGGCCCGACGGCCTGAGCGTGCTGTGGATCGTGGACTGGTGGGCGCAGCAGGTCGAACTGGACAAGAGCGTCGCGGCCCAGCTGTCCTTGATCAGGCAGCACAAGCCGCTGTGGTGGTTCGGCGAGGTCGGTGGCCAGGAAAACGCGGTCAAGCCAGTGCGGCGCCTCCTGCAGAAGGAGGACAGCATGTTCGCCAACTACGAGTACCTGCCGCACATTGGCGACAAGGTGGCCAAGGTCCAGGCGTTCCGGGCGCTGGTGAAGGAGGGCAGGGTGCGCTTCCCGCGTGGCAATCCACTGGTGAAGCGGCTGATAGACCTGCTGGTCAACTTCCCGCGCGCACGGTTCGATGATGGCGTGGACGTGTGCGGCCTGCTGGGCCGTGGTATCGCCGACATGGTGCCAGCGTCCAAACCGGCCGTGGCCAAGCGCAAGCCGCCCAAGCCGTTCACCGATCCCTGGTACGCAGCGAGGGAGCGGGAAGACCGCGGCGACGAGGAAAAGCGGGAACGCTACTACCGTTGATGCCTCTGGCAGACCGGGCACCTTGGGGGCAGTTCGCACACCGGCCCGACCATGGCAGACCAACCCATCGCAGCACTCGAAACCGGGATCGCGGCCGCCGCTGATCCCGATCCGGCGCGCGCCAAGCAGATCAGCCGCATGCAGGCTGACGTAAGGCGCTGGATGGAGCGCTTCGAGCAGGCCCGCGAGTTCGACAAGGACGCCCGGCAGCAGTACGTAAAGGACCGGCGCCAGGCGCGAGGGGATTCCGGGTTCCTGGTCGACGCGAACCTGATCGGTACCTACATCGATATCCAGGAGGCGTTCCTTTACGCCCGCAATCCGGACTTCGACGTGTCGCCCGGCCCGGCGCATCGCATGCCGACGCCCGAGCAGCTGCGGGACATCATCGAGTCCGACGAGCAGGTCATGGCTGGCATCCAGCAGCAGGCCGAGCAGGACGCCATTGAGGTGGGTCGGCAGATCGCCGTGCAGATGACCGCGCAGGGGATCACCCCGGAAGAGGCGTTCCAGCAGGGCCAGCAGGCGCAGGAGAGCTATCTGGCCACCGGTGCGGTGGAGAAGCTGGTCGGCGACGAAGTGCTGAAGCTGCGCAAGCAGTACGCCAAGCGCTCGCGGGAGATGAAGCAGTTCGCCGAGACGCTGGAGGCTGTGGGAACTCAGATGTGGAAGGACGCGCAGCTGAAGCGCCGCGGCCGTCCGTGGGTCCGGTCCTCGCTGACCATCGGCCCGGGCGTGCTGAAGGCGACGTGGCAGGAGCGCACCGAGATCTCGCCCGAGACGCAGACGGCGATCAACGACCTGCAGCAGAACATCGCGCGGGCCAAGGCGCTGCAGCAGGAGCTGGAAGACGGCACAGCCGGCTTCGGCGCCCAGGCATGGGATACGGTCAAGGGCGTATTCGGCAACAACGAGGAGGCCAAGGTCGCCGATCTGGAGCGACAGCTAGCCGCCATCCAGAATGGGGCCGAGCGCGTCGTGGCCCGTGGCTACGCGATCGACAACGTGGCGGGAGAGAACTTCCAGGTGGCGCCGGGCTTCACCATCGCCAATCACGTCGATGCGCCCTGGAACGCCGAGATTTCCTACCCATCCTACGAGGATGCGCTGGCTGAGCACGGCCCGTACCTCGCGCAGTTCGACAAGGACGGCAACGCCGAGAACATCCTGCGCAAGGCAGCCCGCTATGCGCCGCGCAAGCCCTGCATGGGCAAGAACGAGAGCGTGGGCCTCACCGGCGACTCGGCCACGGCTGAGGAGGCCGACGCCTACACCGCCAATGCCGACGGCGGCGCCAACGGGTGCTTTGTGCGCCGCATCGAGATCTGGGATGCGGAGAGCAACACCGTTCTGACCGCGATCACCGGTGTTCCGTTCTGGGTCAAGCCTGCGTTCAACCCGCCGGCCACGACCCGGTTCTACCCGTATTTCGTGATCTGCACGTCGGAGGTGGACGGCCAGCGCCACCCGCAGAGCCTGGTCAGCCGCTCGACCAAGTTGATGGACGAGTACAACCGCATCGGCTCGGCCGAGACGGAGCACCGCCGGCGCATCAAGCCGAAGACAGCGTTCCACGCTGGTGCGATGGATGAGGAGGAGGCCAAGAAGCTGGCGAAGGCCGATACCGGCGAGATGGTGGCCATCAAGGCGACCCAGCCGAACGCCGACCTGCGCACCCTGCTGGTGCCGATCACCTATGCGCAGATGGATCCATCGCTGTACGACCGCACGCGCATCCTCGCCGAACTGGAGCGCATCTGGGGCGTGCAGGAAGCGCTGACTGGCTCGATCAACACGGCCAAGACCGCCACCGAGGCGGACATCCAGCAGCAGGGCTTCCAGGCGCGCAGCAGCAGCCGGCGCGACAACATGGAATCGGTGCTCAGCGAGCTGGCCGAATACACCTGCCAGATCGCCCGCGTGTACCTGAGCGACGAGGACGTGCGCTTCATCGCCGGGCCGACCGCGTTCTGGCCGCCGTACATGGGGCCGGACGACCTGGCCGAGTTCGTGCGCATCGAGATCCGCGCCGGTTCGTCGGGCAAGCCGAACACCGCGCTGGAGCGGCAGTCTTGGGCCAACCTGCTACCGCTGCTGCAGACCGGCATCACCCAGATTGGCCAGCTGCGCGGCGCCTCGCCCGACAGCATCGCCGACTCGCTGGAGCAGCTGATGCGTCTGACCGCAGAGCGCAGCGGCGAGCGCTTCGACATCGACCAGCTCATTCCCCAGAACGACGGCAGCCAGCAGGCCGCCCCGGCTCAGGCCGTGCCCGGCAGTGCGCCGCCTCCGCAGGGTGGCCAGCAGCCGCCCGTTCCCGCAGCACCTCCTGGCGGCGAGCCTGCCGCCGATCCCATCCAAGCCTGATAGGAGCAACACATGGAAAACCAGCACCGCAAGATCACCGGTTATCGCGAACTGGACCAGGTCGAGATTGACCTGATGAACGAGATCAAGGCCAAGGGCGTCGAACTTGGCGAACTGATCAAGAAGCTGGGAGACAACCAGGTCCGTATCACCGCTGAGCATGGCACTGGCGATGCAGAGCCCTATCGCTGGATCGCCATCGGCAAGAACCATTTGCAGCAGGGCCTGATGGCGCTGACCCGCGCCGTGGCCAAGCCGGATAGCTTCTGATGCGCCACCACCCCCTCTCGCTCGCCATCTGGCGGGTATTCGCAACCTGGAGTAACTGATGAACGTCGACGCAGACACCCCGGCGACCGAGCCGGACACCACCCCGACCGACCTGACGACCGATGCACTGTCTGCGCTGGACGCAGGCATCGCCGCTGCTGATGCTGAGGAGGCACCAGCCGTCGAGCCGACCCCGGCCGATACGATGCCGCCGGCCGATGCTGGCACGCCGCCGGCAGACGACCCGAACGCTGCGCCGCCCGCTGACGGTCAGCCCCCGGCCCAGCCGCAGGAAGGCGCGCCGCCCGCCGATGGCCAGCCGCCTGCAGCTGCCGATGCGCAGCCCCAGCCGGACGCAGAGACCGAGGCGGAGATCGCCTCGCTGGGCCTGAAGGACAAGACCGCCGAGCGCTTCCGCACGCTGGCCAGCGAGGTCAAGGAACTGGCCCCGATCCGCGACGCGCTGAAGGCGGCCGGCATCGATGACGTGGGCAAGCTGCCCGAGCTCGTCCAGCGGTCCAAGGTCGGTGAGGACATGGTCCAGATGGTCGTGGAAACGGGGATGAACTCCGACCAGTACGGGATGCTCCTGGATTACGGCGGCCTGATCGCCAGGGCTGCCAGCGGGGACCTGAAAGCTGCATCCGATGCCTTCGACATGATCACCAAGGAGATCGCGCCGCTTGCCAAGATGCTCGGCCGCGAGGTTCCGGGCATGCATGACCCGCTGGCGAATCACAAGGACCTTGCCGCCGAGGTTGAAGCCGGCGACCTGCCGCGCGCCCGCGCCATCGAAATCGCCGGCCAGCGTGATCGTGCCGAGTACACGGGCACCGTCCAGCGCCACCAGCAGGAAACGCAGCAAGCCGCCGAGCAGGCCGAGCAGCGGGGGATCGATTGGCTGAAGCGATTCGACGCCGAGATGGCGCAGGAGGACCCCAGCTATGCGGCCAAGCGCCCGCAGCTGAGTGAGGCTGTTCGCCAGATCCGCGAGCAGTTCCACCCGAGCGAGTGGGCGCAGCGGACTGCGCTGGCCTATGCCCGCATCCAGGCACCGGTGGCAGTAGCAGCGCCCCCGGCAGYACCGGCCCAGCCAGCTACCCCGCGCCCCGGCCCGATGCGCCCGAGCGGCCCGCGCCCGGCGATGGATCCGACGGCCTTCAAGAGCCCGCTGGACGCGCTGGAGTACGGCATCGAACAGGCCAACCAGGGCTGACACGGCTGCAGATCGGCTGCAACAAGACCCCGCTCCGGCGGGGTTTCTTGTATCCGTTGACGCATCCCGCAACACGGGCAATCTGGCCCTGCGGCTGACAACCGCGCCACGCATGCAGTACGCCGGAGTCGCGCCCGGTAGGGCAGTAAGAGGCCTCGCCCCCCTCGAACGTGGATGGAACGCAACAACCCCATTCCCCTTCGAGGACACCCTCATGCCGTTCACCACCGCGCAGATCGCGCAGGGCGCGAACTACTCGCTCGAGTCCTACGCGACCAACGACCCGATCGACCAGATCAACATCGCTCACACCACCCTGGACCTGTTCGTCAGCAGCAAGGAGGTGTCCTACTTCGGGAACGGCATCTTCAACGAGAAGCTGGTCATCTCGAACGACAGCAACTACCAGAACTACAGCGGTGCCGACCAGGTCACCTACAACGAGCGCGACCCGAACCGCTTCGCCAAGTTCCAGTACTACAGCAACCACGAGGGCTTCTGGTTCGATGAAGACCGCCTGATCGCGGCCGGCATCAACATCGATGACGCCGGCGTGGCCGTCCCCTCCTCTTCCGAGAAGGAGCAGCTGGTCAACCTGCTGCAGTCGAGCTGGACCGCCATGAAAAATGGCCTGCAGGAAGGCCTGGCGCTGGAAACCCTGCAGAACGGCTCCCAGTCGGCCAAGGCTGTGCCTGGCCTGGACCACATCGTTTCGACCACTCCGGGCACCGGCGACATCGTCGGCGGCATCAACGCCAGCACCAGCACCTACTGGCGCAACAACGCCAGCATGGCCATCGCCTCTGGTGGCATCGTGGCCGCGCTGGATGCCATGTGGGATGCCTGTATCCGCTACGGCGGTGCCATGCCGACCGACATCCGCTGCGGCCAGGCCTTCCTCAACGCCTACAAGGACGAGACCACCACGAAGGTTGACCGTCAGATCATCGTCAACCAGCAGGGCGGCACCGGCATGGACCCCTCGATCACCCGCGTGTTCTACAAGGGCATCGAGCTGATCTGGGACCCGACCTTCGAACTGCTGGACGCTCGCCTGGGCGCGATCACCTACCCGTGGACCAAGCGCTGCTACCTGCTCAACCGCAACTTCATCAAGTTCCGCCCGCTGAAGGGCCACTGGATGAAGAAGCGCAAGCCGGAAAAGCTGCCGGACCGCTACGTGACCTACTACGCCCAGACCAACAAGTACGGCATGACCGCGAAGAAGCGCAACGTGCACGCCGTGCTGTCCATCGCCTGATCGGGCCTGGCCTGATCCGAGTGTCCCGGCTTCGGCCGGGCGCTCATGGGAAATCCATCCGGCTACAGGAGCCAACCCCATGAAGTCCACCCCGATCACCAACACCGCCTTCAAGACCGGCAACAGCCCGTTCCTGCGCGGCGGCAGCGCCACCTTCTCGAACTTCGCCGACACCGCGGCAACGTTGCAGGGCTCCGATACCGAGACCGGCACCTACACCACGCTGGCCACTCTGGCTGCCAACGGGCAGACCGAGGTCCAGAACCTTCCGCAGTGGATCAAGTTGTCCGCTGCAGGCACCGTCTACATGGCGGCTGGCTGACCTTTTGCGGCCTCTTCATGGGGCCGCTCACCTATTCCCGAGGAGGGAACATGAGCAAGGACACCATCATCGTCCCGGTAGTCCAGGCGACGATCCAGCGCAGCGAGTACGTCACGATCTCCGACTCGTTCCCGAAGCACGAGCTGCCGATCCTGGAGCTGATCCACGGCGAGGACAACGTGGTCGTGGTCGATGACGACTACTTCGCGTTCGAACTGCCCAACAACGCCACCCAAGAGCTGCAGCGCCTGTACACGAAGTACAGCGACAAGTATCGCTCGGTGGTGGACCAAGTCTTCCCGCGCGGTGCCCGTGACGTGGCGTCGGAGCTGAAGATGGATCTGGGCAAGGACACCTTCGTCAAGCAGTCCGAGGCTGTGATTGAGAGCCGTCTGCCGCCGCGCCCGACTGCCGCCACCAGCCTGAGCCGTCCGGCGCACGAGGACGATGCCGACGACGACCAGCCCGAGCTGACGCATGCCGAGCTGCGCGAGGAGCTGACCCGCCTGGGCATCGAGCACAAGGGCAACGCGCCGAAGGCCGAACTGCAGGCGCTGTACGACGCCGCGCAGGCTGGCGCCGGCACCCTGGGCGGCTGATCGACAGCACCACGCGGTAACCCGACGGGCTGGGGAAACCCGGCCCGTCTCCACAAGAGGGCTCCCATGAGCATCACCGACGGCATCCAGTGCGCCTGTTCCAGCACCGACGGCAATGCCACGCTGGCAGAGCTGCGCAAGCGGCTGATGATCCGGCTGGGCTTCGCCGCGCAGGCGAACAATCCGCCGCCGGGCATGAAGGAGCTGCTGAACGATCTTCTGCAGAGCGCGCAGAAGGCGCTGTTTCGCCGGCCCACTGGTGAGTTCCGCAACGAGCGCTGGTTTTCCTGGCCGCTGACGGCTGGCCAGCGCCTGTACGACTACCCCGACAACGACGAGAAGAACGGGCCGCAGAACTGCCCGGCGACGCTCGACCCGCGGCAGGTGACATGGGTAGGCCGCGAGCGCGACGGCGTCTGGGCCGAGATGCACCAGGGCATCAACCCGCGCAGCTACACCACCAGCGAGCTGACGGGCCTTCCGCAGCGCTACGAATTCCGCAACTGCATTGAGATCTGGCCGGCGCCCGACGAGACGCTGGGCAATCTGGTCATCAAGGGCAAGTTCGACCTCAACCGGTTCACCGAGGACGCGGACAAAACCACGATCGACAGCGAGATCGTGTTCCTGCTGGCGCTGGCCAACGGCAAGCAACACTATCGGCAGCCGGACGCGCAGACCTACATCCAGCAGCTGGAGGTGATGATCTCCAACCTGGTGGCCGGCACGCATGCCACGGCGCGGTACATCCCAGGTCCGCCGACGGGGCAGGGCGTGTATGTCCCGCCGCGCCCTGAGGTGCCGTTCCCGTGACCGGCCGTATCGTCACCCTCAACGCGGCCAAGGGCGGTATCAACCGTCTGCGGGTGAAGGGCGGGGCGGACCCGAGCACGCTCTACGATCTAGTGAACGGCTATGTAGATCAGGCCGGTGTCTCGCGGTCGCGCCCCGGCACCAAGAACAAGGCCACCTTGCCGACTGGCGCCACCAAGGGAATGTGCGCATACGACGGCAAGCTGATCGTCTTCAGTCACGAGCCGCAGACCATCCCGGCCAGCACGCCCRGCGTGGAGTGCGAGGTGCTGAAACACCCGAGCACGGCCGATCTGCCGATCAAAGAAATCCACTTCGCCGGGCCATACCTCGGCTACCTGTACGTGGTCCCCGAATTCGTCAATGGCGACGTGTTCCACTACTGGCTGCAGCGCGGCACGACGTGGGAGCCGGGCAAGGTCTATCTGCCCGGCGCGCTGGTCACTCCGACTGACCCGAACGGCATCGCCTACCAGCTGGACAGCGGCACCGAGCAGTTCGCCGTATGGGTGCGCAACATCGCGCGCGCTGTCGGGGACAAGGTCGTGCCCACGGTCGACAACGGCTACTACTACACGGTCACCGACGTGTTCGGCCCTGCGCCGCGGTCCGGTGCGATCGAGCCGACCTGGCCAACTTCGCCGGGCGCAACCGTGTTCGAAGACAGCGATGTGGCCAATCCCACGCCGGTTCCAGGCGAGCAGTCGGGCAATCAGCTCCCGCCTGACGTGACCGAGCGCTATGGAAGCGTTGGCGGTGGCAGCAGCCCATGGCGCAACCTCAACAGGGAGATTGAGTAATGGCCGCACCGTTCTGGCAGGCCGGCAAGCTCTACCTGCCCGGGGATCTAGTGCAGCCGATCACGCAGCCGGCGCCGAACAATCCGCAGGTCGCCAACGGCTACTTCGAAGAAGGGGCTGTGGGCTGGACGTTCTCCGGCGACGCCTCGCTTTCGACCACGCACGGCTATGGAAGCCCCAAGTGCGTGCAGCTGCCGGGCGACAAGCCCGATGGCGTAGCGCTCAACAACACGATGCTGGTTGCACCGCCTGGCGGAACGCTGACCGCAACGTCCATGATCGACCAGGGCGCATCGGTAGCAGGCGCAACCGCCGGCTGGACCGAAATCCGCTGGTATGACGCGCTGAACACCCTGCTGCAGACCGACAAGGGCAACGTGGTCGATAGCGGATCGCGCGGCGCTTGGCATGCGTCCACGGTTACCAGCACAGCGCCGGCTTCGGCGGCCTACGCAAAGGCGGCGATTCACCTGACCTCGGTAGCCGACCACGATCACGAGATCTTCGGCGACAACCTGGTCATCACCGGTGCGGTTGCAGGACTGCCAGAAGGCCTGGTCTACAAGGCCGTCCAGACCGAATCTGGGACTTCGGGCAGCAGCGAGCCGGCGTGGCCGGGCATCCTCGGCCAGCAGGTGGTCGACAACGAGGTGATCTGGGAGGCGGTCACAACCAGCCGCGTGACCTGGACCGCTGCGCCTCGCTACGTGAGCGGGGCGACTGAGCCCGTCTGGCCGACCGAAATCGGCGCGATGGTCCAAGACGGCACGATCAACTGGAAGGCGATCTCGCGCCGGGTAGAGGACGAAAAGTGCCCGAACAGCAAGGTGGTGGCCATCGTCGCCAGCAAGGTGTTCGCTGCTGACAAGGACATCGTGCGCTTCAGCGCCACGGCCAACCCTCTGGACTGGTCGACGGTCGATGATGCCGGCTACCTGCCTACCGGCTTGCAGCAGGCCAACGCGAACAACATGGCGGTGCTGCAGCAGTACCGCGCCAATCTGGTCGCGCTCAATGCGAGCAGCTTCCAGAACTGGCAGGTGGACCCGGATCCGGCATCGATGGCGATCCTGGACCAGATGGATGGCATCGGCTCGATCTGGCAGAAGGCCGCTGCACCGGTGGCCAACGATCTGGTCTACCTCTCGCAACAGGGCGTTCGCTCGGTTGGCATCGCCAACGCAGCCGAGAACCTGGCCGCCGGCGACATCGGCGCCCCCATCGATGTGTTGATACAGCAGGCGATGCTGTACGCCGACCGCAACAACACGCCGCCGCTGGCGACCTACTACCCTGGCGCCGGCCAGTACATGCTGGCCTTCCCGAATTACCCGCCGCCGGTGCTTGGCGTGTACGGCCGGCTGCCCGCAAGCGGCTGTGGCGACACGATCAACTACGCCTACGTCATCGCCGGGGGGTTGCCCCCGTATCAGATCGAGATCGTGGATGGCGAGTTGCCCGCCGGCCTGTCGATGGATGGCAGCGGTTTGGTCACGGGGGAGATCGCCAACGGTGGCGATGCCCTCTGGACGGTGCGTGCCACGGACGCGCTCGGTGACACGGCCGAGCTGACTGAGGACCGCACCGGCAGCGATGGATTCTTCAAGTACCTGACGACCCGCCTCTATCCCGTCGACGGCGGTATCGATGCCGTAGGCCTTGCGTCCGATGTAGTGGACGCGACGCTGCGGAACATTTTCCATGCTTACGAGGTCCCGACTGAGGCGGTTGCGTTGGCGTCGGCGGTGGAGAGCGGAACCCTTCGCAGCCTGCTGCAGACCTTCAGCACCACGGAGAGTCTGGCGCTGGCCAGCGCCGTGGAATCCGGCACGCTGCGCGACATTCTCCGGACCTATGCCATGGGCCCAGAAGGTGTCCAGCTGTTGTCCGCCGTTGAAGCCGGCACGCTGAAGCAAACACTGATAACCACCAATATGGCGCCCGAGGCGGTCGGGCTGTCTTCCAGTGTCGTAGGAGGCACTCTGACATGAGCGAAAACGTACTGACGGCCCACTCAGGGTATGCCGGCTGGTTCAAGATCGAGGCCCATCGCGTTGATGCAAATGGCGATGAGATCCCAGGCACCCGTCGCGTTGCCGCCGACTGGTTCCCGAACCTGATCACGAATGCGGGGCTGGACTTCTTCGGTACCACTGGCTCCACCTATGTCTACACGTTCTGTCGTGTTGGCTCGGGGAACACGGCCCCGGCCTTCACCGATACCGCATTGGTGGCCCAGGTGGCGGCGAGCAACACCCAGCAGGACGTAGCCGAGGGCGTCAATCGAACCGGCACCTTCTACGGGTGGCGTCGCCGAACCGTTCGATTCGCCGCAGGGGCTGCTGCGGGAACGCTCGCCGAGGTCGGCGTGGCCCCGGCGGGGACGGGCTCGTTGTTCAGCAGGGCGCTCATTCTGGACGGCGGCGGTAGCCCTACGACTATCACCATTCTTTCGGATGAGGTGCTAGATGTTACCTACGAGCTCCGGCTCTACCCCACGCTGGCCGACGCGACTGGCACCATCACGATTGCCTCCGTCAGCTATAGCTGGATTGCGCGCCCCCTGACGGCTGCTGCCTATGACGACTGCTGGTACCGTAATGTGGGCTATGAAATTGGCCCACGTACGACTGGTGAAAGCAGTACGAGCCCAAACGTTGCGGACACGCTTCCTGCCCAGAACTCGTCGATCACAAATCCCGTTCCGGCTGGCGCGCTTGCCGCGCTCACCTATGTCACGGGCAGCTACTCGCGCTCCTTCCGTTTCGACTGCGGATTGAATGACGCGAACGTTGTGGGTGGAGTCGGGTGCTTCTTTGCTACGGGTGRCCCATCCGGCGCTCAGAGGATGTTCGGTGTATGGGCATGGGGGCTGACTCCGAAGCTGCCCAAGAACAGCCAGACGGTCGCAACTTTCACCGTACGCATGAGCTGGGGGCGCTACACCCCATGATCCCCGCTGGCGGCCTCTCCACCACCCCGGTACCCGCGCCGAACGTCGAGCGGGTCAACTCGACGCTACAGCCGCTGATCGACTTCGAGATGGGCGGCGTGGCGCTGAACGATGCGTCGCAGGGCCTGCGGGTGAAGCTGTGGCGTGTTCGCGTGGACGGCGACGTGGTGTACCTGGGGCCGGACGGCGGGAACGAGCAACCGGCGTTCATCCGGCCGGGCATCACATCGGTGGCGCTGGCCTTCGACCAGAACATGCAGCCGGCCATCGCGTTCGTGCAGTCGGGCCTGGCGTGGCTGTGGTGGTATGACAGTTCGGTGCCTGGGATGGTGTTCACGTCCTTTGCGGGGATGATCAACCCGCGCCTGACGCTGGACGACAAGCGGCCGACCCAGACCAGCAATTCCGACGTGATTCTCGGCTACCTGCGCGCTGGGGCGCTCTACTACCGCCAGCAGCGTGACCGATACCAGACCGAGTACCTGCTGAGTGCCAATCCCCCCTGCGGCGGCCTGGCCACGCTCTGCATGTCTACGGGTGGCCGGCTCCAGTTCGGCTTCRGAGGTGCGTGATGCAGTCGACGGTGTTCGTCTACACGATGCGCTCGGGCAAGCAGGGCGCCTGGAGCCGCTACCTGTTCCCATTCTCCGTGGATGCCTTCGCGCAACTGGGGAATGATCTCTATATCCGGCACGGGGATGAAATCAGCGCAGTCAGCGATTTTGCCTTGGGCGACGACGTTGGCGGCGAGTCGATCCCGTTCGGTGGCACGGTCTGGTGGCCGTGGCTGGACTTCGGGACGCCGAGCGTCACCAAGATGATGGAGGGTTTCGACATCGTGAGCCAGGGCACGCCCAGCATCAGCATCGGCTACGACCAGCGCAATGTCGCTGCGTTCACCGAGCCGTACACGGTCGATGCGGACACACTGCCCGGCGGCGTGATCCCGTTCCCGCTGTCGGCGCCAACCTTCAGCCTGCGCGTCGACTTCGCGCCGGGGCAGAAGTGGGCGCTGACGCAGGCGTCCCTGAGCTTCTTCGATTTCGGGAATGGGCCATGACCATCACTGTCCACAACCAGGTGATGATCGAGGAGCTGGTCTACTTGGCGCGGAACATGCGCCCGGACGAGATCGAGCAGGATCTGGCCATGACGGGGCTGACCGAGTACGACCCGGAGCAGGCCATTCTGAAAATGGCTGCTGTGCATGGCCCGAAGTTCGTCATCCTGGCCGACTACACGCCGGTGGTGGCCGGTGGATTCTGGCAGGTCCGCCCTGGCGTATGGGAGGGTTGGCAGCTCGGGACCATGGACGGCTGGGATAAACACTGGTGGCACATCACCCGCGTCACGCGGAAGCTCAACGACCGGATGCTGGCGCGCCCCGAGGTGCACCGCCTGCAGCTCTACGGCCTGGCCGGCCGCGACAAGACCTTCGAATGGTACGAGCGCTCGCTCGGCTACCGCCGTGAGGCAACCCTGAGCCGCTACTGCGCCAATGGCGCCGATGCGGTCCTGTTCGCACGCACCAAGGAGGCGGGCTGATGGCCGGCGGCGGCAATATCGGCAAGGGCAACTGGGCAGACCCGACGGGCCTGGTCCAGAAGTCGGGCGCGGGGAAGTTCCTCGACCCGCTGGGCCTGACCAAGACGGCGAAGCAGGGCGAGTCGGCGGCGGATATCGCCGCGCGCATGGAGATGGAACGCCAGGAGCGGATCCGCGAGTCGCAGGGCCGGATCAATCAGGTATTCGACAACCCGCGCCGTACCCGCGATATCGCCGACTTCGTGTCGGCTACGCGGTCGCGCCTTACGGACGACTTGAATCGGCAGAACACTGATGCGACCCGCGAGCTGAAGTTCGCGCTGGCACGCGGCGGCCTGTCCGGCGGCAGCGTCAACGTGGACCAGAACCGGCGCCTTGGCGACGAGTACAACCGGGGTCTGCTCAACGTCGAGGGCCGAGCGCAGGGCGCTGGCGCACAGCTGGAGGCGGCGGACCAGGACGCGCGTGCGCGCCTGATCCAGCTCGCAACCTCCGGGCTCGACTCGACCACTGCGGCATCGCAGGCAGCGGCAGGGCTGCGCTCCAACTTCGAGAACGCCCGGTCTCAGGCATCGGCGGACCAGCTGGGCGACCAGTTCGCCACCATCGGCGGCTTCGTGAAGTCTCGCCGTGAGGAAGCGGCACGACGTCAGGCGAACCGGGATGCGAACTTCAACCTCTACGGCGGCGGTGCCGCATACGGCGGATAAATCATGGGACAGGCAATCATCCCCATTGCACTGATGGCCGCCGGCACGTTGGCGCAGCAGTCGGAGAACGATCGGGTCATCAAGAAGCAGGACGAGGCCACGGCCCAAGGCCTGCTGAATCAGTCGCGCCGGCAGCAGGACACCGATCGCCGGGTGAATGACGAGATCGCGCAGCTGGAAACCAGCACGGCAGACGCTGCGCGCAATGAACGGCTCGGCCAGTACATGCAGACGCTGCAGCGAGGCCGCAAGCAGGCGGTGGCGGGCCTGGAGTCGCCGATCGGCAGTGCCACCTTCCAAGCCGATGCGGGCGCAGCGCGCACCGGTGCCGACAACGCGGCGGCGACCACTGCCGGGCTGCTGTCGCGTATCGATGCACCGCAGCTGCAGCGCCAGGGCGAGGCCTTCGGCTACGGCAAGCTGGCGACCGACATCGACATGGCCGCACGTGAGAGCCGCGGGCAGYAGCTGATCGACCAGTTGCGCCTGCGCGGCATCCGTCGCCGGCCGGAGGTTGATCTGCTTGCCGGCCTGGCCACTTCTGCGGGTGGCGCAATGGCCGCCGGCGGTGGTGGCGGGTTCGCCGCTGCTGCGCCGCGCCTCGGCGCCAACTACTACGGGACCTACGACCCGCTCACCATGGGGACTGCCTGATGGCCAATCCATACCAGGCCGGGCAGGCGCTCGGCAGCGCGCTGTTCGGTAGCACCCAGGACACCTACACCAACCAGCTTGGCCGGCAGTACCAGGTCGAGCAGGCGCTGCAGGAGGCCCGGCAGGCGCGCTCGAAGGCGGTGCTCGGCGAGCAGAACGTGGCTAAGCGGCAGGTCATCGATGACCCAGATTTGCTTGGCCGAGTGCTGGGTGGCGATCTCGGCGCGCGGAACGAGTTTCTCACCGCAGCGTTGCTGTCTAACCCAGAAGTGAGCCTGAAAACGCTCGGTGATGGTCAAGACGCGATCATGCGCCAAGCCGTCTACGATCGCGCCACCAGCGGCGATCTTGGGGGGGCGGGCGCTGCCTCACTTGGCCTCACCACGAAGCCGCTGGAGATGACAAAGATCTCCGGCGATGTTGCGTTCAACCCCTACGCCCAGCCGAACCAGAACCTCAATGTCACGCCGCTTGGTGAGGCGTCGATCGGTCAGCGCAATGCATCTGCCGCGTCCAGCTATGCGACCGCAGCGCGTACCCGGCAGGCCATGGGGTTGGATGCGGCCAAGTACGCTGATCAGCGTAATGGCGGAACGCTCGGTGATCCGCCGCGTGGATCTGCCAAGCCTCCCAGCGCTGCGGAAATGAAGGCGCAGCAGGCCAATGCGACCAAGACTGCACAGCTTGGTAACGTCAATCGTGGTCTCGCCCGAATCGAGTCAGCCCTCGGCAACCTGGGCGGCGCGTTCGTGGACACCGGGCCGGTTGATCAGTACCTGGTTCGAAATACCGAGGCCGGCCAAGAGCTGGACGCGGCGGTTGGCGCGATCCAGAACTCGATGCTCGCCATGACCCGGGTTCCCGGCGTCGGCTCGCAGTCGGATTTGGAGGCGAGGATCGCTGCGCTGCAGTACCCGTCGCTGTCCAATGCGCCGGGGGTCAATGCGCGGACGCTGAAGCAGCTGAAGGACTTTGTGCAGGAGTTGCAGGGGATGAGTGCCGATGCATCTGGCACGTTGGGTGATGCACCTCCGCCGGCAGCTCCGCGCGGTCCGGGCCTTCCAGCAACTGGCGGCCCAGCACCTGGCGCCGTGCGCAATGGCTACCGCTTCCGCGGCGGGAACCCCGCCGATCGTAATGCGTGGGAGAAGATCTGATGGCTGGCCCTTTGCCCTGGGAGGAGTATCAGCAGCTGCAGGCCAAGCCCAGTCCGCGCGTTCCGCAGCCTGCGGAGGAGGTGGGGCCTTGGACGGAGTACCAGGACGTCCCTACGCTTGGCACGGTCCAGGCGTTGCCTCCGGATTTCTCCGGGGTGGAGGCCACCGTCGACAGCACGGCAGATGGCCGGCAGGCCGACGGCTGGAGGGCCGGCATTCCTCGCGATCTGGCGTTCGGTGCGCGCTCGGTGCTGCAAGGCATCGGCAGCCTGCTTGGCGCTGTCGGCGGCGACGCCCTCGGCGCGCTGGAGACCAAGGTCACCGGCCGGCCCGTGGACAGCTTCCGCGACAACGCTGCAGCGCTTGGCGACACGCTCGGGCTGCCCAAGGCGCAGACTGCTGGCGATCGCGTGCTCGGCGACGTTGGCGAAGCTCTGACCGGTACCGGCCTCACGCTGGGCGGTGGTGCGGCGCTGACCGCCGGCCGGCCCGTGGCGTCTCTCGCTCCCACACTGGGAGAGAGGGCAGGGGCTTTCCTCACCGCACAGCCTGCGCTGCAGGTCGCCAGCACCCTCGGCGGCTCTGCTGCAGCCAGCGGCACGCGCGAGGCCGGTGGTGGTGCTGGCGCGCAGATCCTTGCCAGCCTGGCCGGCGGTCTCGCTCCAGGCGCAATCCCGAGGCTGCCGACAAGCGGCGCGCTGTCCGCCGGTGCCCAAAACCTGACGCGCCGTGCCCTGCGTGGCAGTGACCCCGAACAGGTCCGGCAGACGCTCGGCGAATTTGCTGAGGCGGGCGTGCAACCGAGCATGGGCCAGGCCACGGGCAATCGCGTCCTGCAGGCAACCGAAACGCTGCTGGGTAGCATTCCCGGCTCTGCTGGTGTGATCGATCGATTCGCGCAGCGGCAAGCTGGCCAGTTCGGCAACCGCATCGATGAGATCGCATCCTCGCTGGCTCCGGGTGGTCAGGCCGTGGACCCTGAAATGGCAGGCCTCGCGATTCGGCAGGGAATCGCAGGGCCGGGTGGGTTCAAGGAAGCATCACGTGCCGAAAGCAATGCGCTCTATCAGGCTCTGGATGAGCTGATCCCGCAGGACTCGCGCGTGGATATTTCCAATGTGCAGGCGGCTCTGAGGGAGCTGAATCAGGCTATCCCTGGCGCGCCATCTACCTCGCGCCTGTTCCAGAATGCGCGCCTTGGCAGCATTGAGGGTGGGCTGATCGATGACACGCAGGGCGTGCAGGCACTGCTTACCCAGCCCGGCATGCAAGAGCAGGCCGATGCCTACCGCAACTATCTGCAGGCGCAGGCGCGATCGGTCGAGATGGAGAATGCCCGCCGCAAGTCGCTCGGAATGACGGTGATGGAGCCGGTTCCGACGGCGGACCAGATCGAGCAGAACGTCATGACCACCTTGGGCAACATGACCGACAACCGGCTCCCGTATGAAGCGCTGCAGAAGCTGCGGTCGCTGGTCGGTCGCGAGATCGACAACGCCAACTTCGGCAGCGACGTGCCACGCAGCATGTGGCGCCCGGTGTATGCGGCGCTGAGCAGGGACATGGAGGAGGCCGTGAAAGCCACCGGCAACCCGAAGGCGGCGGAGGCACTGACGAGCGCCAACCAGTACCACTCGCGCTACGTTGACCAGCTGGAGAACATCGACAACATCATCGGCAAGAAGGATGGAGAGGCGGCGTACTTGGCTGCCGTCAGCGGCGCGAAAGATGGCCCGACGCGCATCCGGTCGATCATGCAGACGCTGCCCGAGAACGAAAAGAAGATGGTCACCTCGGCCTTCATCCGGCGCATGGGTCGCGCCGTTCCCGGTCAGCAGGACAGCGAGAACAGCGTGTTCTCGATGAACACCTTCCTGACGAACTGGGCGAACACCAGCCCGGAGGCGCGCAAGGTGCTGTTCGGCAGCTATGGCCCGGAGTTCACCAGGAACATGGAGACGATCGCCAAGGCCACTTCTCGTATCCGGGAGGGTTCGAAGGTGTTCGCCAATCCATCTGGAACGGCTGGGCGTGAGGCGCTGATCGGTCAGATTGCGACCACCGGCGCCGGCGCTGGTACGGCACTGGCGATGGGGAACGCAGGAGCGGCTTTCCTAACTCTGAGCGGTTCATTGCTTGGATCGGGGATCGCCAACGCCACCGCAAGGTTCATGACCTCACCGAAGTACGTAAATTGGCTGGCGCGAACCTCAGAAAAGCCTACTGGCGAGCTGATCTCGCAGCTTCAGGTGCTGCGCGGTATTGCGGAACGGAGTCGTGACCCGGAAGTGGCCGAGCTGGCAGATCAGGTAGCTGCTGATATCAGCGCAGGATCATCCACAGAAGGCCGATGACGCATCCGGCTAGGAGGACTGTCATCAACGCGATTAGGGAGAGAATGCCGGCCGGGCTTGCACTCTTCTTCGCCAGCTCAGCGTCGATACGCTCCTCCTCGATTTCCTTCCAGGTCTTCGGGATGCCGTATTCGGTGTTCTTCCAGTCGGTCATGGCTGTTCCTAATGGCTAGAGCCGCTTGAATGGAAGAGGCTTCGAATTGAAGGGTCGTGAACTTTAGCGGGAACGAAAGGTTCACTCGTCACGATCGGAAGCACTTGGCACAGTCCCGCTGCATTGAGCCGGGTGCAGTACTTCGCTAACGACGCGGAGTCGCAGGTCAGAATCCCGCTTACGCCAAGTCGCTCAGCATGAGCAATTAGCATCACATCGACCTTCAACGCCACACGATCGTCGCCAGTGTCGCGTTTGAGCTGGCTATCGAATTTTGCGGAAAGGACTCCTTCCGGAGCCTCAAACCCAACTGGAATGAAAGTGTCAGTGTCAATGTTTGAAAGATCTTGGCGGCCACAGAATTCCGCCAAAGTGAGCGACGATATGTACAGGGGCACGTCATCCCTGATGGCTGCTTCGATGTAGGCCGTAGCTTGGTCGTGATGCACGTCTAGCGGCTGTACGAAAGCGATCAGTGCGGAAGTGTCAATCAGCAGTCCTTTGCGAGTACTCATCCTTCGCGATTCCTCCTAACCCAGTCAACTGCGTCAACGTCCTTCCAAACGTCTGAACCCACACTCTTCATTCTCTCCATCGACTCAGACTGGCTGCTTGGTGCATAGCTCTCGAATCTGATGAGGCGCGGGTGTCTCAGCTCACCGGTAGCGGTGTTCTCCTCGGCTGCGATTGAGATCAGGACCTTCTTGTAGAGACGGTTGTCCTTTTCCTCGGCGAGGATCTTTTGATCGGCAGCAACGACAAGAATCCCGTTCCTGGTCGCGATATGAATGTTCGCCTTTCTGGCGCCCCCCATATCCTGAATTTCGCCAACTATCTTTCTGGTAACGGGCAGCCACATGCTGTGGTCACTGGCGAAATAAGATGTGTTGTGATTCACCCACACGACACTCACCCCGTCGGTTATCCCGTATCTGCGAGTACTCTTGGCCTGAGCCTTGCGCTGCCATTTGAGCACGATGCTTGCACGCACCTGATCGATGTTTGCGACGTCGTTCGACGCCTCCAGCAAAACAACATCGCGATATGCGCTGTCTTGGCTGGGGTGGATCTCCTCAACGGCGAGTGATCCCGTTTCCACCTTGACCACAATCTCATCATCGGCAGATTCGGCTTCGGAGCCGCGCAAAAACTGCTCGGCTTCCTTGGCGAACTCTCGCAAGAGGCTCAATGGAACGCAATCAAGAGAAATCGGCTTTCCGTCGATTTCGTCTTCAACTATGAGGCGGAGCGGCTTCCTGTCCATGACGCCATCATATCGGAGCATCTGYCGCTTCAGAAGGGACAGGAACACCGCCGATTTTGCCCGGGGCTATAGTGAATGGGCAGGGCACTCTCGGTAGTTATGGCCGGCAGTCGCTGCCACAACATGTAGTTGCACCCGTCCGTTGAAGCCCCGGCCCAGCCCGGCAGCATGGCCCCAACACACACGGGGGCGGCGGTATGGCGCAAATCACAGCACAGGAGGCCGGCGGCCGGAACGTCGTGGCGTTCTTGGACATGCTGGCCTGGTCCGAGGGGACCGATAACGGGCGCCAGCCCACGAAGAACCACGGCTATGACGTGCTGGTTGGCGGCGGCCTGTTCACCGACCTCAGCAAGCACCCGGCCAAGCTGGTCCGGCTGAACCCGAAGCTGGCGTCCACCGCGGCAGGCCGGTACCAGTTCCTGTCGCGGACGTGGGGTGTGCTGCAGAAGCAGCTGGGCCTGCCCAACTTCGGCCCGCTGAGCCAGGACAAGGCGTGCATTGAACTGATCCGGGGGCGGCGCGCGCTGGACGCGGTCAAGGCTGGCCAGTTTGATCGCGCTGTGGCGCTCTGCTCGAAGGAGTGGGCCAGCCTGCCTGGCGCCGGCTATGGCCAGCACGAGCAGAGCCTGGAAAAGCTCCGCTCGGTGTTCCAGAAGGCTGGCGGCAAGGTAGGCGKGGCCGCATGACCATGGAAGCCCAGCCGAGCCAGGACGGCCGCACCCGTATTTCGCTTGGCCCGGTCGAAAAATGGATCGTGGGCGCCTTCGCCAGCTTCATGGTCGCCGGCGGCTACTGGCTGATCAGTTCGATGCAGGCGGTACTGACCCAGCAGCAGGTCACAAACCAGCAGATGGCCACCGTGCAGCAGCAGCTGCAGACCTTCAACACRCAGCTGGCGGACGTGCCGGCGCTGAAGCTCGAACTGGCCAAGCAGGCCGTGCAGGTCGAGCAGAACAAGCAGGACATCCGCGAGCTGAAGCAGCTCAGGGGGCTGAAGTGAAGCTGCAGCTGATCGACAACTGGCGCAAGGCCTGGAAACTGGCATCGGTGTGGGTGTTCGGACTGATCACCCTGTTCCCGGACATCTACGACGCGATCGCGGCCATGGGCTGGATGGATGAGCTGCCCGACCCGGCGAAGTGGAGCATCCGTGCACTCGGCGCGCTGGGCGTCATCGCCCGCGTGTTGTCGCGGAGGAAGCCGCTGTGCTGATCCCTGACCCGATCCGCCCCTACGTGGGCCTGATCCGCGCTGGCCTGTGGGTGGCGCTTGCCGGAGGCCTGTTCGTCGCAGGCTGCAACCATGGCAAGGATCGGCAGGCGGAAAAGAATCAGTCCGAGCTGGCCGGCGCAGCCAAGCAGACGGACGCGGCCCGCGCTGAGGCTGCCGAGAACCTACGCGCGGCCAATGCCTGCGGCCAGCTGCTGCAGGACGTGAACCGCCAGACCCAGGCATCGATTGATGAGGCGGCTCGTCAGAAGGCGGCCGCCGCTGCCGCTGCAGATCGCGCCCAAGCAGCAGCGGCCGAGAGTCAGCGCCGGGCCAGTGCCGCCGAGAAGGCGCTGCAGGCCGCCAAGACCCAGCCCGGATGCCGGGCGCAACTGGAGCAGCCATTGTGCGATGCCATTCCCTTGCTCTGATCGCCTCGCTGCTGCTGGCCGCCTGCGCGCACAAACCCGAGAAGCCGGCCATGCCGGAGAAGGTCTATGTGACCGTGGAGAAGCTGGTTCCGGTCGATGATCGGCTCACCCAGCCGTGTACGGCCACGCGTGCCAACTCGCGCACCGTCGAGGCGGTGGTCAGCGCCTACAACGCCAACCTGCTCGCCCTGCAGGACTGCAACACGCGCATGGGCGAGATCCGCGCACTGGGGCGGTAATGGCCAAGCGCCGCGTCCCGCTCCACCAGAATCCCCGCGGCTTCGTTGAGGTCGACCCGGAGGCGACGAAGGGCGCGCAGCTCGGCGTCAACCTGCTTGATGAGCAGGGTCGGCTGCTCACCCGTGAAGGCTTGGCTGGTACGAACCCAAGTGGCCCAAACAGCATTGCATCCACGATCTGGCGCCTGATCCGCGAAGTGCCGCTGAACATCCAGAAGCTGGCAGCGTTGGCCACTTCTGGCTTCGCGGTGCGCCGCRGCGACGGCGAATGGTCGACCCGCACGCTCCAGCAGGGCGCGGGGATCACGATCAGTAATCCCGCTGGTGAAGCCGGCGACCCAGCCATCGGCCTGGCCGACGTGCCCGACAGCGGCTCCGGCGTCCTGTTGGCGACGACCTTCGATGCGAAGGGCCGGAAGACCGGCAGCCGGCCGGCGACAATCACCGGCACCGCCACGCAGATCAATGTGGCCAACGGGACGGCGGCAGCTGGCCTGCCGACGCTGTCGCTTGCCGCTGAGGTCCTGACTTCGCTCGGGAAGGCCGACACCGCCGTGCAGGAGGTCCGCCCGGGCACAAACGTCACGGTGGACAACACCGATCCGCGGCGCCCGATCATTTCGGCCTCGAGTGGCGCCCCGAAATTCCCTTTCATTCTCCAGACCGGCGCAAGCTACATCCCGCTGACCGGAGCCAATGAGCTGCCGTTCTTCCTTGCGAGCGGGGCGGCATCCAACATCCCGGTGACCCCATGACCGACCGCATCCCTGTCAAAGCCGTGATTGCCTCCGGCGCAGCGACCGCGCTAGCCGAGTTCGAAACCGGCGACCAGATCGCAAATCAGTACCTGCACGCGGCGCCCCCCGTCCTTTCTGGCGGCTACCTTTCGCGGCCGGCATACAGCGCTGTGCCGGCCGGCACCATCTACGAGTCGACGGATACTGGCGAGCTGTACCGCTCGAGTGCATCGGCGTGGGTGCTGATGCCAGGCGGGAAGGTGCTTGCGCTCGCCACGATCTCGTCAAACGTGGTGCGCGCACCAGGTGCAACCGGGGATATTCCAGGCCTATCTGCGACGTTCACCGCCGGGGAAAGCGTCGTCTCTATCGAGTTCGGCGGCACCTTCGACAACAGCGCTGCGTCAACTTCGAACTACCCCTACTTCATGATCAAGCTGGACGGTGCAGTGGTTGGGCAGATCATCTGCGCCTCGGTTGGCGGCTTCACCACGGGCTCGCGCTGTGTGCCTGTTTCCGGGCTGACCCCGGGCAGTACCCACTCGGTCGCAATCGAGTTTCAGAGCATCGGATCGGGCACTTCGACACTCTATTCGCTTCCTGCTGATCGCCCATATATGACGGTGCGCAGCTCATGATCTCCAACTGTGGGCTTGGCAGATACGCGGCTTCCGAGTACGACGTGGTGCTTGCGGGGAACCCAAGGGGGGCTCGCTATGGCCAGGTTCTGATCTATTGCCACGCTGCAAACGACGCGACTGGTACAGAGCTGCTCGCCATTCCGCAACGCGCTGCGCTGCTGGAGGCGCTGGTGAACAGCGGGCTGACGGTCATCGCGCCGCAGCTCGGGGGCGCAAATACCTGGGGCAATTCGGTGTCCCAAGCACGAATGAAYAGCGCCTATGCCTACGCCACTGGGCTGTTTCCAGGCGTCACGAAGGTGGCGCTTCTGGCCCAGTCAATGGGAGCGGTGGTCGGGCTCGTGTGGGCGAGCAACAACCTGGGCAAGGTGAGCGCTGTGGTCGGGGTCTTGCCGGTCGTGGATCTCGATTTCACATATACCCTCCCGGCCTTCGCCCCCCACATCAATTCGGCCTACGGTGGCGCCTACAATCCCGCGGGCAACGGATTGGGGCGCAACCCGATCAAGCTGGCAAAAGCGGGCGCGTTCAATACGCTGAAAATCCAGCTTTGGGCTGCCAGGGAGGACACCGCCGCTCCGCCGAGCCTAGCGTCCGAGTTTTCCGCTGTGGCTGCGATGACCGAACTGATTTTCGTTGAAGGGCTGCACACAGAGGGCGCGGTCGGCTTGGTGCGACCGGATGAAGTGCTGGCGTTCCTGTAGCGACCTGAGTCTCAGGCCACGGCCTGCAGCAGATCCTCGCGGTTGTTCCGCGGCGTGTTCACCGCGCGGCTGACGCGGTAGGCCTCCATGGCCGGGGTCTCGCTGGCCAGCAGCATGGCCATGGCATCGTCCGGGCTGGCGGCCATCCACTCATCGATCTGGCTGGCCTGCAGCCACACCGGCATGCGGTCGTGGATGTCGGCCGATACGCCGCTGCTGTCGCCGGTGATGATGGTGAAGGTGCCGAGGTTGCCGTCGGGCAGGAGCGGGCTGGTGTCCTCCCACAGGCCGGCGGCCAGCAGCGGCCCGGTAGCGTGGATGAACCATGGATCTTTCTTCCCGTCCTCTGGGCTCACCGACCACTCGTAGTAGCCGGCCATGGGGATCACACACCGGCGCTTCTTGAACGCCGATCGGAAGGCCGGTTTGGTGGCCACCGTCTCGATCCGGGCGTTGATGGTCGAGCCCTGCAGGCCCTTGGCCTTCGCCCAGAACGGCAGCAGGCCCCACGCCAGGCGGGTGACCTGCCGGCCTTCGCCGCGGTCCAGAATCACCGACGCTCGCTRCGTGGGCGCGAGGTTGAAGCTGGGCTGGATCTCCGCCAGGCCGGGGGCAAGGTCAGCCAGGCCCGGCTGGCCAAAGTCGACAACGGGGAGCTGGACGAATCGGCCGCACATGGCCGGAGCGTAGCCCGGACGGCCGTGCCCGGCGCGTGATCCCGAACAGTTCAGTCGGTGAACGATCCCTTGTCGCAGCCTTTGCGACCGCCGGCCGTATCCTTCCGGGCATGCTTCCCTCGCACGGCTACCAAGGTTTCCGCACCGCCCCGATCCCGTCAGGCTGGGTCCAGATGGGGGAGAGCTGGGTGTTGTGGTGGGGCGGTCGACAGATCGCCAACGTCAGATGCGGCAAGGATGGTGCTGTGCGCGTGCGTCTGGATGCCAGGAAGATGTGGCAGATCAAGGAAGCCCCGGCCGCCAGCATCGCTCAGGGAAAGCGCTATGCCGAACGGTGGTGCGCGGCAAGGCTCTACCCGGAGATGCGCCTTCGCGCGGCCGTGGCCCGGATGCTGGATGCCACGCCAGCAGAACCGCTTGAACCGCTGCCCGGCCTGCCGCCGACCCGAGAGCAACAGCAACAGGCCCGGCGACTCGCCGAGGCCGTGACGAACGATCTCGAGCGGGTCAAGGAAGCGCTGGCGCCAATCCGTCCGCCGGCGACGAAGCCCAGGGCGAAGGACCCACAGAAGACGCGAGTAAGGGCAGCACTGCGGGACCTACGGCGCGGGGTCTGATAGTAAAATGGCCCCAAGCTGGTCCCATCCACTTCGTAAGCCTTTGATTGAACTAGCGATGAAATCCCCCTCCTAAGGGGAAGGTCGCCCGTTCGAATCGGGCCGGGGTCACCATCCACGTCGGGCGCATCGACGCGCGCCCGCAACAGCGCCGGCGCCATGGATTACGTCCTGCAGCCYGTCCAGCCTTCGCAGTTTGCCGTTGTTGCCGGCTGGCTCGACTCACCTGAGGCGACCCTGCGCTGGGCAGGTCCCGGCGTTCCCTTCCCCTTGCCTGCCGAAGCCTTCGCCGCTGCATTGGCGTTGCCTTCGCGTCCAGGCTGGACACTGCAGGATGCCGACGGCACCTGCCTGGGCTTCGGCCAGTATTGGCAGACAACACTTGGCAGCACGCACCTCGGGCGCATCATCGTGTCGCCGCAGGCACGCGGCCGTGGTCTTGGCCGGGTGTTGATGACGGCGCTGTGCGCCGAAGCCGTTCGCCGCACCGCTGCGATGCAGCTGACGTTGAAGGTCTATAGGGACAATCAGGCGGCCGTGGCGCTGTACCGCGACCTCGGCTTCGTCGCCAGCGAAGACGCCTCCACGCCGGAGCTGCTGTTCATGGCCTGCCGTACAACCTGAGCGGGAAAGGGCAGGGCTCTGCACTCCCGCTGCACATCCTGTGCACGCGCTGCTGCAAGCGGACTCGGCAGTCTGGTGCCGTCCCCATCGGTTGCCTAGGAGCGCCCCCATGAATACCCCCGGCACCCCCAAGCCTTCCTGGCGCCAGCGCAACGTGCTGCTGACCGTCGCCGCCGTGTTGCTGGTGATCGTGCTGATCCTGCTCTTCGTCCCCTGGTAGAAGCCTGGCTGCCGCCAAGCGCGGCGCGATCCCCCTTCCACTTCAGCTCCCGCCGGTAGCCCATGGCCCGGCGGTTTTTCTGTGTGCGCCCCACGCCGGACGCGTCGCTCCGGCTCCGAAAATGCGTGACGAATTGCCGGAAAGGGCGGTGCGGCTGCCGGATCCGTGCACGAGGCCCCGGGGGTCGGTTGCTACAACTGTGTTCGTGGGGCCGGCGCCAGATTTGGCAAACATAAACGTGACGCACATCACACAATTGTTTGTATTGTGTTATCTTCGTCACAGTTTTGCGAACCTGACCAACAGGGTCCAGGGACGGTTGTAGTCGCCACGGAACCGGCAGACACGCATTCGTACGCGTCTCCGGGTCCGGCAGAACCCTCCCCGGTACCCACTGAACAGCGGCTCCCCTGTGGGGCTGATGACGGGGAAAAACCAACATGTGGCAGTCGACGACGTCGCGCATCAGCGCGGGCGGTGAATCCGTTCATCCTGAAAAAAGTGCACATCCCGGCCGGACCGGGCGATGGCTGGCCGCCGGCCTGCTGTTGCTGCTGCTGTCGGTGGTGCTGCCATCGTCGGCCTGGGCTGCGGCCTACGCGACCGGCGGCACCAGCCCGTACCGCAACACGGTGCTGTGGCTGACCTGGGGTGGCGGCACGGACCTGGGCACTGCCGGGGTCACGCTCAACAATGGTGATACCTCGTCGATCTCGATGCCGGTGGCCGCGGGCATCAACCTCAGTGTCAGCTGCAGTCTGGCCAACATCAGTGGCGGCGGACTCCTGCAGAGCTATCGCCCGGGCAACTTCAGCGGCGACAGCCTGGACGACCTGTACAACGTCGGTGGCACTGGCGGCGCGAATCAGCTGATCGCGGGCATCTCGCGCAGCACGGGCACCTCCTCGTTCGAAATCAACTGCGTCTCGACCCTGGGCGGCGCGCCGTATCGCCTGCGCGGCGTGGTGATGGCCGACGCCGAGTCGATCAACAACAGTGGCGAATTCGTCGAAGCCAGTGCACTGGGTACCTGGAACGTGGTGGAGATGCGCAAGAACCTCAGCGCAGGTGCCTACAACGTGACCAAGTCCAGCAGCGGCGGCAACAGCGTGATCCGCTTCGGGCCGGGCAACGACAACAACACCGCTGCGGTCACCTTCCTCAATTTCGACAACGCCGCGCACGCGCCGGGCAACCTCGCGGTGAACATGGGCTTCTCGATGCGCGGTGGCGGCACCACCGCCATCGCCATCGGCCTGCTGGTGCCGTACGCCGACTTCGGTGATGCGCCGCAGAGCTATGGCGACGCCATGCATGTGGTGGACGATCTGCAGTTCCGCCCGGATGGCCTGCCGGTCAACGCCACCCCCACCAACATCAACACCGCAGGCTATACGCCGGGTGGCCTGGCACCGCCGCTGACCGATTTCCTCGGCACGATGGGTCCGGATACCGAGCAGAAGAGCAGCTACAGCGCCGATGCGAAGGGTGACGACAACTTCCCTTCGGGCAATCCCAACGAAGAGAACGCCTGGCCGGCGAGCTATGTGCTGACGGTGATGCAGGCCGGTACCCAGATCAGCCAACCGGTGGCGTGCGTGGGCAGCGGCAGCGTGGCCGGCTGGATCGATTTCAATCGCAACGGCACATTCGACCCGGGCGAGCGCAGCAACATCGCTGCATGCAGTGGTGGCGGGGCCAACCTGAGCTGGACCGTGCCCGCGCAGGTAAGCGCAGGCAGCAGTTACGTGCGCCTGCGCTATGCGACCAATGCGGCGCAGATCCAGCAGCCGACCGGCGTGGCCGACGACGGCGAAGTGGAAGACCACCTGATCACCATCACCGCACCCGCGCTGAAGGTGGTGAAGAGCAACAATGCCACCGGCGGCATCTGGAACTACGGCCAGGCCGGCACCCAGTACACGCTGACGATCAGCAACACCACCAACGTGCCGACCGGCAATCCGCCGAACGTGCCGGCGGGTGTCATCACCGTGCGCGACCAGTTGCCGGCAGGGATCGTGCCGAACTGGACCGGTACCCTCAGCAGTGGCAGCTGGAGCTGTACGGCGAGCGGCCAGGCGGTGAGCTGCACCAGCAGCCAGGTACTGTCGGCAGCCGGCACCGCCGGTGACAGCAGCAGCTTCACCCTGCCGGTGACCGTGTCCGCATCGGCAAGCGGCCTGTTGCGCAACCACGCCAGCGTCGGCGGTGGCTACGATCCGTTCAATGGTGGCAATCCGCCCGCACCGGGCGAGGCCTGTACCGATGCCAACCATTGCACCCGCAGCGATGTGACCGTTCCGGTTACACGGGTGAGCTACGCGAAACGCTCCAACACCACCGGTCCGGTGGCGGTGGGGGCGACGGTGAGCTACACCGTGGATGTCACCATTGCCGACGGCAACAGCCGCGACGTGCTGACCCTGACCGATACCCTCGGCACCGGTCTGGATTTCGCCAGCGTGACCAATGCCGGCGCCTTTACCTGCAATGCCGCCAATCCGCTGGTGTGCACGCTGCCAGCGGGCACCGTGCCGAGCACCTACAGCCTGACCTATGCGGCCACCGTCAACGCGCAGGCCAGCGGCCAGGTGATCAACACGGTGGTGGGCACCGGCACCGACACTCCCACCTGCAGCAGCAACTGCACCACCACCACGCCGGTGGCGGCGCCGCGCATCTCGGTGTCCAAGGCCAGCGCCACGGCCGGCCCGGTCGCGGTGGGCGACAGCGTTGCCTACACGGTGAGCGTGGTCGTGGCCGATGCGCGCACCACCGCTGCCGTCACATTGACCGATACCCTGGGCACTGGCCTGGACTTCGGCAGCATGACCAATGCCGGCGGCTTCATCTGCGTGCCCGGCAATCCGCTGGTGTGCACGCTGCCCGCCGGCACCGTGCCCGGCAGCTACGCGTTCTCCTATACCGGCATCGTCAACGCACAGGCGGTTGGCCAGGTGCGCAATGCCGTAGTGCCGAGCGGCCCGGACAATCCGTCGTGCGTCGGCAGCTGTGATACCACCACGCCACTGGCCAGCCCGCAGGTGAGCTACGCCAAGCTGGCCTCCACCGGTGGACCGGTGCGGGTGGGCGACAGCATCGGCTATACGCTGAGCGTGACCGTTGCGCGTTCTCGCACCACCGATGTGGTCACCCTGACCGATACGCTGGGCAGCGGCCTGGACTTCAGCAGCGTTACCAGCGCGGGCATCTTCACCTGCAATGCGGCCAACCCGCTGGTGTGCACGCTGCCTGCAGGGACGGTGCCGGGCACCTACAGCCTGAGCTATACCGCTACGGTCAATGCGCAGGCCAGTGGCACGGTACGCAATGCCGTGCTCGGCACCGGCACCGACACGCCCTCGTGCACGACCAACTGCGATACCACCACGCCGGTGGCGACGCCGGGCGTGAGCTATGCCAAGTCGGTGAACAGTGCCGGCCCCGTGTCGGTGGGTGACAGCCTGGCCTACACCTTGACCACGGTGGTGACCAACTCGCGCACCACCGACGTGGTGACGCTGACCGATACGCTGGGCAGCGGCCTGGATTTCGGCAGCGTGACCAGTGCCGGCGCCTACACCTGCAACGCGGCCAACCCGCTGGTTTGCACGTTGCCGGCCGGCACTGCGCCAGGCAGCTACAGCCTGTCGTACACCGCAGTGGTCAATGCCCAGGCCACCGGCCAGGTGACCAACGCGGTGCTCGGCAGCGGTGGCGACAACCCGAGCTGCACCGTCAACTGCGATACCACCACCCCGGTGGCTGGCAGCCAGATCGACTATCGCAAGACCTCGGCCGCGGTCGGCTCGGTCAAGGTGGGTGACAGCATCGCCTACACCCTGACCGCTGTGGTCAGCCGCTCGCGCACGACCGCTGTATTCACCCTGACCGACACCCTGGGGCAGGGCCTGGACTTCGGTTCAGTCACCGCCACCACGGGCTTCACCTGCAATGCCGCCAACCCGCTGGTGTGCACGTTGCCGGCCGCCACCGCACCTGGCACCTACACGGTGAACTACACCGCGACGGTGAACGCGCAGGCCAAGGGCAGCGTCAGCAACGCCGTGCTTGGCAGCGGCACCGGTACCAACACCTGTGCCACCGACTGCACCACCACCACCCCGGTGCTGGCGGCGACGGTCACCTACCGCAAGTCCTCCAGCACGGCATCGCCGGTCAATATCGGCGATGCGGTGGACTACAGCGTCGAGGTGGTGGTCGCCAACTCGCAGACCACCGATGTGTTCACCCTGACCGATACCCTGGGCGCAGGCCTGGACCTGCAGTCGGTGACCCAGCCGGGCGCCTTCACCTGCAATGCCAGCAATCCGCTGGTATGCACGCTGCCGGCAGGTACCGCACCCGGCACCTACACGCTGGGCTACCGCGCGCAGGTCAACGCGCAGGCCAGTGGCAGCGTCCGCAACGCGGTGCTGGGCAGTGGCGGCGATACCCCCACCTGCACGGGAACCTGCAGCACCGAGCACGTGCTGGCTGAGCCGCGCGTGGTGCTGGAAAAACTGTCCGGCCCTGCAAGTGGCAGTGAAGTGCGTCCGGGTGACCGGTTGCGCTACACCCTGCGGGCCACGGTCGAGCGCGCCTCGCTGCGCCAGCCGTTGCAGCTGCTGGATACGCCCGATACGGGCCTGAGCGTGGACACGCTGCCGGCAGGCTGCGTGCAGCAGGGTACCGACATCGTCTGCACCCTGCCGGCCGGTACGCCGGTGGGGCAGCATGAATTCGTCTACCAGGCCATCGTCAACCAGGAGGCGCGCACGGAGGTGCTCAACCGCCTGCGCGGCCAGTATCCGGATGGATCGCCACCGCCGGAGTGCACCACCTGCGAAACGCGGCACAAGGTGATCTCGGATTTCGCGCTGCGCATCACCAAGACCGCCAACCCGCGGTTGGTAAAGGTGGGCGACCTGGTGCGCTACCAGCTGGTGGTCGAGAACGTCGGCAGCAGCCATTGGCGCGACGGCGTGGTGGTCGATACGCCGCCGCCGGGCTTCAGCTATGTGGATGGCTCGATGCGCGTGGCCGACGACGACGGTGCGTTCTCGCTGGGCGGTAGCCAGACCCCGCTGCGCATCGGCGCGGTCGACATCGCCGTGGGCCGCAGTGCCACCATCACCTACCTGTTGCGGGTGGGCGCGGGCGTGCGTGCCGGCAACCACATCAACCAGGCCGTGGCCACCGCTGACGAYGGCACGCCGCTGTCGAATGTGGCGACCGCTGAAGTACGCATGGATGCCGACCCGCTGCTGGAAGACAGCTTGGTGTTCGGCACCGTGTTCGATGACCGCGACGGCGACGGATGGCAGGACAGTGCGGAACTCACCGGTGTTCGCGTACAGGGCGGTTTCGCGCYTGCCGCGTACGTGCCGGGTTCGACAACGCTGGATCGTGGCGATGGACCGCAGCCGTTGGCCGATGCCAGCGCGCCCCTGCTGCATGGCGTGCAGGTGGGCGTGGTACACGGCCTGGCGTCTACGTCGGACACGGTCGATAGCCATCAGGTGGTGATCCGCCAGCGCCTGCGCGAACTGTCCTTCACCGATGATTTCGTGCTGGAAAGCGCCCAGGGCCATCGCCTGCAGCTGGATGCGCAGGGTGTGGCAACCGTGCAGCACAGTGGCGAGGCGGCCAAGGGCCTGACCGCAGCCGAGCCGGCCGTGCATCGCGAGATCGCGCGGGTGGCCGAGGGCTATGAAGTGGCCTACGTGATCCGCAACAGCGGCATCCAGGAGCAGGGCATTCCCGGCGTGCGCCTGGCCACCGTGGAGGGCCTGCTGATCGAAACCGATCCGTTCGGTCGTTACCACCTGGCCGATGTGCACGGTGGCGATGCGCGGTTGGGCCGCAACTTCATCGTCAAGCTGGACCCGGCAACGGTACCGGCGGGTTCCGGACTGACCACCGAGAATCCGTTGCTGCGTCGGGTTACCCAGGGCGTGCCGACCCGCTTCAGCTTCGGCGTGCGCCTGCCGCCGTCGCCGCAGGCCGCCGCCGAGCGCGCCGAACTGGCGTTGGGCGAAGTGTTGTTCGCCCCGGGCAGCAGCGAGCTGCGTGCCAGCTATCGTCCGGTGCTGGCGAAGATGGCCGAGGTGGTCAATCGCTACCAGGGCGGTGACGTGGTGATTGCCGCCAACGGCGAAAGCCAGGCATTGGCCTTCGCCCGTGCGGTGGCCGTGCGTGATGCGCTGCAGGCCGAAGTGGCTGAAGGTTCGCGCGCTGGCCTGACGGTGCAGCTGCGTACCGACGTGCGCGATCCGCACTCGCTGGTCGCTGGCGTTGATGCCGGCGGCGCGCTGCTCGGCAACGTGCTGTTTGACACCGACAAGGCGGTGATCCGCGAGGAGTTCAAGCCGCTGCTGGCTGCCATCGCCGCGCGCCTGGAGCAGATGGGGGGCGGCCAGGTCAGCCTGGTCGGCCATACCGATGTGCGTGGCAGCCACGCCTACAACCAGGCGTTGGGCCTGCGCCGTGCCAATGCCGTGTTCGAAGCGCTGCGCGTGCAGCTCAGCCCTGCCGTGCAGCAACGCCTGCGCGTGCGCAACGAGGAGACCGCCGCCACCCGCGCGGCGGCCCACCAACAGGAGGCCCGCCGATGAGCGCCCATCACTCTGTCGTCCGGCGTCCCGCCCGCCTGCACCGCGCTGCGTTGTACCAGTCACTGCTGCTGGGTCTGGCAGCAACGGCGCAGGCCGCGCCGCCGCCGGCCAACGACGCGTCCATCGATGGCGCGCCCATCCACTGCGAGGGCAACCAGTGCAGCGCCGAGGGCGACCTGCTGTTCACCCTGCGCTCGCGCAGCTTCGATGAGCCGGTGACCGAAGGCACGTCGACGCGCTCGTCATCGCAGGTGCTGCAGCCGGACCGGCGCGTAAGCGTGGCGCTGGACGAGCCGGGCAAGGCGACCGTCCGCGGTGAATTCATGATCCGCCTGCCGGAAGGTGGCGCGATCTGGGCCACCGAAGACCCGGCCATGGGCCAGCCCGAGCTGTCGATCTCGGCGCCGGGCATGGTGGCGTTCGACCAGGGCCGCATCGTGCGTCCGGTCGAATTCTTCGTGCGTGGCAACTACACCGCGTTCATCAAACGTCTGGAGGTCAGCCTCTACCGCGGCAGCGACAGTGACCGGGTCGCGCCCCTGGCGACCTTTGAACTGCCTGTGGCTGCGGTCGGGCAGGGCAGTTGGGACGGTGCGCTGCCGGCGTCCACGCCGCTGCGTCGTGGCGACCGCCTGGTCTATGTGCTGCGCGCGTACGATGCCGAGGGCAATGTCGATGAGACCTCGGCGCAGTCCATGCAGCTGGTGACGCTGGCCGAAGTGGAGCGTGGCAACCAGCAGCTGCGTGACGCGCTGGAAGATCGGCGCGGCACGGCCGTCGATGCCAACCAGGCCGCTTCGTTGTCGCTGCTGGAGCAGGTGTTCGACAGCAACGGTCTTCGCCAGCAGAACATCCCGGTGTACGGCTCGCGCGTGCGCCTGCGGGGCCGTGACCTGCCGCTTGGCGCGGCACTGAAGATCAATGGCGAAAGCTATCCGCTGGACCAGGACCGCAAATTCGCCGCTGAATACCTGATGCCGATCGGTCACCACGTGTTCGACGTGCGGGTCGAGCGGCCCGACGCGCCGGCGATCGCACGCACGCTGGAGGTGGATGTCAGCGGCAGCTATCTGTTCGGTGTGGGCCTGGCCGATGTCACGGTGTACCAGAACAAGGCCAGTGGTGCGGGCCGCGATGTCGCCCGTGGCGAGCGCGGTGACGATGTGCTCAGCGACGGGCGCCTGGCGTTCTATTTGAAGGCCAAGACCCGTGGCCGCTATCTGTTGACGGCGCAGGCCGATACCCAGAACCGGCCGCTGGACGAGCTGTTCACCGGTTTCACCACGGCCGATCCGCAGGACCTGTTCCGCAGCCTGGACCCGGACCTGTATTACCCCACCTATGGCGACGATTCGCTGACCCAGCGCGACGTCGACAGCATGGGCCGCTTCTACCTGCGCATGGACTGGGACAAGAACCAGGCGCTGTGGGGCAACTACAACACGGGGCTGAGCGGCACCGAGTACGCCCAGTACGTGCGTTCGCTGTACGGTGCGGCGCTGTCGTGGCGCTCACGCGGCGCCAATGCGTGGGGCGATGCGCAGACCGAACTGCGTCTGTTCGGATCGCAGGCCGAGACCGCGCCGGGCCACAGCGAGTTCATCGGCACCGGCGGCAGCCTGTATTACCTGCGCCACGCCAGCATCCTGCGCGGCTCGGACCAGGTGGTGCTGGAGATCCGTGACCGCACCACCGGCCGTGTCGAACAGCGGGTGTCGCTGGTGCGCGGTGCCGACTACGAGATCGATGCGTTGCAGGGGCGCATCCTGCTGACCCGGCCGCTGGCCCAGGTCAGCCGCGAGAACCTGCGCCGGATCAGCCGCGACGTGCCGCTGGACGGCTACGAGCAGCGCCTGATTGTCGACTACGAATGGGTGCCGACCGGCTTCGACAATGACGACATCACCGCTGGTGTGCGTGGCAAGCACTGGTTCGGTGATCACGTGGCGGTGGGGGCCACCTATGTGGACGAACAGCGCGCTGGGCAGGACTATTCGCTGCGCGGTGCGGACCTGACCCTGCAGGCCGGGCGTGGTACCTACCTGAAGGTCGAGCACAGCCGCAGCGAGGCGACCAGTGCGCCGGTGTTCTTCTCCGACAATGGTGGTCTGAGCTTCACCCGCCTCAACCCCGAGGGGCCGCGCGAAGGCGAGGCGACCGCGGTGGAGGCACGGGTGAACCTGCGCGAGCTGGGCTGGACCCAGCGCGACTGGAGTGCCGGCGCCTGGTGGCGGCAGGTCGAGGGAGGCTATTCGGTGGGTCGCTTCGACACCGGCCAGCGCGTGCGCGAACAGGGCGCCGAACTGCTGGGCTACGTGACCGACGATTTCAGCCTGTATGCGCGTTACAGCGAAGCACGGCGTGGCAATGAATCGTTGATCCAGGCCCAGGCCACCGCCGAATGGCGGATCGGTGACAACGACCGCGTGTCGGCCGAGCTGCGCCGGGTGCAGGAAGACCGCGGCATCGGCAGCAATGCTGGTGTGCTGGCGGCAGCGCGCTACACCCATCGCATCGGCACCGCGCTGGACATCTATGGTGGCGGCCAGCTGACCGTCGATGACGATCATGGCCGCTACGCGGACAATGATGCGGTGGTCGCCGGTGGTACCTACACCTTCGCCAACCTGTCCACGATCGGCGCGGAGGTGAGCGATGGTGATCGGGGCAGTGCCGCGCAGGTCAATGCCGAGTACAAGCTGACCCCGCAGCACAGCTTCTATGGTGCGTTCACCCAGTCCACCGATCGCAGTGAATACGACCCGCTGTTCAGCCCGAATGCGCAGGATGGCTGGACGCTGGGCCAGCGCTGGCGCCTATCCGACCAGGTCAACGTGTTCAACGAGAGCCAGTTCCTCAAATCCGGCCAGGAATCCGGCCTGGCCAACACCTTCGGCATGGATTTCTATCCGGCGGTGGGCTGGAACGCGGGCTTCACCCTCAGCGACGGCAAGCTGGATGCGAGCAGTGGCCAGGTCGACCGCAAGGCCGTCAGCCTGTCCGGCGGCCGCACGTCGCCGGGTACCGAGTGGCAGAGCAAGCTGGAGTGGCGTCGCGACACCGGTGCCGAGCGCCGCACGCAATGGGTCAGCACCAACCGCCTCAGCCACCGTCTCAATGACAGCTGGCGGATCGCTGCGCGGTTCAACTACGCCGACACCGACGATGCGATCAACCCGGTGGCCGGCGCCCGCTTCATCGAGGGCAATCTCGGCTTCGCCTACCGCCCCTGGGACAATGACCGCTGGGCGCTGTTCGGCCGCTACAGCTATCTGTACGACCTGTCGACGATGGGCCAGGTCAACGGCGTGGACTACGACCAGCGTACCCAGGTGTTGTCGCTGGAAGGCGTGTACCGCATCGACCAGCGCTGGGAAGTGGCGGCCAAGCTGGCCCGACGCGAAGGCGAGGTCCGCTATGGCCGGGGCACCGGTCCGTGGTTCGATTCAGCCACGAACTTCGGTGCAGCACAGCTGCGCTATGACTTGTACTACCAATGGCACGGCCTGCTGGAGTACCGCCTGCTGGACGTGCGTGATGGCGGTCGCCGGCAGGGTTGGCTGGCCGGCGTGGACCGCGACGTCGGCCGCAACTTCCGGGTTGGCGTGGGCTACAACTTCACCGACTTCAGTGACGACCTGACGAAGTTCGACTACACCCACCGCGGCTGGTACCTGAACCTGGTGGGTCGCTATTGAGGACTGGGCAACGCCAGGCCATGCCTGGCGGGGCCGCGGCGGTCGCCACCCAGTAGTGCCAGGCCATGCCTGGCAGGGGCGCGGCGGTCGCTACCCAGTAGTGCCAGGCCATGCCTGGCAGGGCGGCAACGGCTCAGGCCTGCCTGAGCAGCTCCACCAGCTGCCGCAGGCGGTAAGGCTTGGGCAGGAATTCCACCTGCTCGGGCAGCGGCGGCAACTGCGAGCGTGCGTAGCCGGAGGAAAGGATCATCCGCGCCTGCGGCTGGTCGCGCGCAACATGCTCGCTCAGCTCGATGCCCGACATGCCGTTGGGCATGCTGATGTCACTGAACACCACGTCGAAACGCGTATCGCCCTGCAGCAGCGCGACCGCTTCCTGCGCATCGGCCGTGGTAGCCACGTCGATGCCGAAGTCGCGCAGGGCCAGGCCGATCATCTCACGCAGATCGGTCTGGTCCTCCACCATCAGTACGCGGATCGGATCATCGGTCATGGGTTGGGTTCCTCTGTGGCGGGTAGCAGCAGGCTGACCGTGGTGCCAACACCGGGCGTGGTGGACACGTCTACGAAGCCGCCGCTCTGGGTGGTGAATCCGAACACCTGGCTCAGGCCCAGGCCGCTGCCCTTGCCGATGTCCTTGGTGGTGAAGAAAGGCTCGGTCGCGCGTTCGGCGATGTCCGGGGCCATGCCGTGTCCCTCATCGCAGACGCTCAACGTCACATAGGTCCGTTGCCGGGATGTGTCGGCGTCGGGGTCCATGCGGTGCTCCAGCGCGGTGGCGATCAATACCCGGCCGCCACCTACCGTAGCGTCCGCAGCGTTGCCGACCAGGTTGGCGAGCGCGGTCTGCAGCTGCACGGTATCACTGAGTATGGCAGGCAGGCCCGCAGCCAGCGCGGTTTCCAGGGTGACGCCGGCAGGGCAGGTGGCCTGCAGGGCGGGCAACCAGTCGCGGATCCGCGCATTGATGTCCAGCGTTTCGCGGATCAGGGTCTGCCCGGTGCTGAAGGCCAGCAGCTGCCGGGTCAGCAGTGCGCCACGATCGCTGGCCGCCTGCGCGGTGGTCAACAGGGTGTTGGCACGCTCGTCATCGCCCATGCGTGCCGACAGCAGGTCCAGTGCATTGACGATGGTGGTCAGCAGGTTGTTGAACTCATGGGCAAGGCCGCGGCTGAGCTGGCCGACCGTCTCGAACTGCTGGGTCTGGCGCAGCGCCCGCTGCGCATCGCGCAGCAGCCGTTGCGCCTGCCACTGTTCGGTGATGTCGCGGGTGATCTTGACGAAGCCCACGAGCTCACCGTTCTCGACCACCGACTCGATGACCACGCTGGCACGGAAGGGAGACCCATCTCGGCGCACCCGCCAACCCTCAGCGGCATGGTGTCCGCATTCCGCCGCCAGCCGCAGCAGGCGCTGTGGCTCTCCCGTATCGCGATCAGCGGGCAGGTAGAAGCGGCCGAAGTGGGTGCCGATGACTTCTTCCGATCGGTAGCCCTTGATGCGTTCGGCGCCGGGGTTCCAGCTGCAGACGATGCCATCGGGATCGAGCAGGTACAGCGCATGGTCGCGCACGCTGTCGATCAGCAATCGCAGCTGTCGGGAAGGGTCCGTCAACACGGACGGCGTCGAAGCGGCAGCGACCACGATGAAATGCGTATTACCTCTGTCAGGCACGAGAACGTAGGCAGTGGAGTGTGAAGAGGACGTGCATGCGACGCCCGTGCCATTGGTCGTATGCGGCTGAATGCGACAAGGAGTAACATCAGTCCCCTTTTCCAAACTGGAACCGACCTGCATGCGTCCTGGTGCGACTACGCGTGACCGCTGGATCTGGATGACGTCGGCGGTACTGGTGGCGGCTACGGCCGCGCTGGAACTGGTGGTACCCCTGGGCTATGCCGTGTGGCTGGCCTATTTCATGGCCATCGGCGTCACTGTGTTCCAGCGCAGCGCCCGGGTGCCGTTCGTGGTGGCTGTCAGCGCCTGCGTACTGCTGGCGGTGGGCTACAACGTGGCGCCGGCCAGCAACAACTCATCCTTCTCGTTCGTCAACCGGTCGATCGGTGGCGCGGCTTTCCTGATGATCGCACTCATCGCCTCGCGCGCCATCCAGGCGCGACGCGAGGCGATGCGTGCGCTGTGGCTGCAGGAGGCGGAGAACGCGGTGGCGCTCAGCCTGCGCGGTGAGCTCGGGCCGGAACAGATCGCCGAAGCGGCGGTGTCGACGCTGGCAACCCAGCTGGGTGCCGATGTCGGTGCGCTCTACCGGCTGGAAGGCGGACGCCTGCAGCTGACCGGTGGGTTGGCGTTGCCGAACGGCATCCCGGCCACGTTGGGCCTGCAGGAAGGGGTGGCAGGGCAGGTGGCCCGCGACCAGCGGGCGCGGCATCTGCAGGGGGATGAAGCGGCGCCGCTGGAGCTGCAGACCAGCCTGGGGCGCGTGCCTGTGCGTGAACGGATCCTTGCCCCGGTCAGCAGCGACGGCGCGATCGTGGGCGTGCTCGAGCTGGGCCGGGCGGCGGTTGGCGAACAGCGGGCGCTGGATGACGAGCTGCTGCTGCGCTGCGCCGAGACCATCGGCATGGCCCTGCGCACCTCGATGCTGCGCGCACAGCTGGTGGTGCTGCTGGAAGAGTCGCAGCGCCAGGGCGAAGAACTGCAGGCACAGCAGGAAGAGCTGCGGGTGGCCAACGAGGAGCTGGAAGAGCAGAGCCGCAGCCTGATGCAGTCGCAGACGCATCTGGAACAGCAGCAGGCCGAGCTGGAGCAGAGCAACGTGCAGCTGGAAGAGCGCACCCACGAGCTGGAGGCGCAGAAGCAGGCGCTGCTGGTCGCGCAGGGGCAGCTGGTGCGCAACAGCAATGAACTGGCCGCCACCTCGCGCTACAAGTCCGAGTTCCTGGCCAACATGTCGCACGAGCTGCGCACCCCGCTCAACAGTTCGTTGATCCTGGCCAAGCTGCTGGCCGACAACAAGGACGGCTCGCTCAGCGACGAGCAGGTCAAGTACGCCCGCGCCATCCTGTCGTCGAACAACGACCTGCTGGCGCTGATCAACGACATCCTGGACCTGTCGCGCATCGAAGCGGGGCACGTCGAACTGGCCGACGAAGTGGTGGTGGTCGACAGCGTGCTGCAGCGACTGCGCGAAACCTTCGAGCCGATGGCGCGGCAGAAGGGCCTGACGCTGCAGATCGAGTCCGATGGCCTGGCCCCCAGCCAGCTGGTGGCCGACAACCAGCGCCTGCAGCAGATCCTGAAGAACCTGCTGGCCAATGCGGTCAAGTTCACCGAGCACGGCAAGGTGAGCCTGCACGTTCGCAGCGGCGGCAATGGCCGGATCCGATTCGAAGTGGCCGACAGCGGCATCGGCATTGCACGCGACCAGCTGCAGCTGATCTTCGAAGCGTTCCGCCAGGCCGATGGCAGCACCCGCCGCCGTTACGGCGGCACTGGCCTGGGCCTGTCGATCTCGCGTGATCTTGCGGTGCGCATGGGCGGTGACATCCAAGTGGACAGCGAGCCGGGCCGCGGCAGCTGCTTCATTCTCGAACTACCGCTGCAGGGCGCGCCGATGGCCGAGAATGCCGCAGGCGCCGCAGCGCCGGTGCCCGTGCAGCCGGTACCCGCCACCCCCGTGGCAGCAGCCCCACTTGCCCAGCGGTCCAGTGCCGCGCCGGTGGCAGCGGTGGCCGATGACCGTGGGCGCCGCCACCATGCGGGACGCTTGATCCTGGCAGTGGAGGACGATGCGGTCTTCGCCGAAGCCCTGGTGACGCTGGCGCACGAGCTTGATTTCGACTGCGTGGTGGCCACCACGGCCGAAGAGGCGCTGGCGCTGGCGGCGGACCTGCGTCCCAACGGCATCCTGCTGGACATCGGCCTGCCCGACGTCTCGGGCCTGACCGTGCTTGAACGGCTCAAGCGCAACCCCGACACCCGGCACATTCCGGTGCATGTGGTCTCGGGCATGGACCGCGGCCAGGTGGCGCGCGAACTGGGCGCGATCGGCTTTGCGATCAAGCCGACCACGCGCGAGCGCCTGGTGGCTGCCATCGAACAGCTTGAACAGACCAGCCAGCGCGACGTGCGGCGCCTGCTGATCGTGGAGGACGACAACGATCTGCGCCGCAACCTGGAACTGCTGCTGGGCCGCGATCAGCTGCAGATCGCTGCTGTCGGTACGCTTGCCGCAGCGGTGGAGCAGCTGAGCACGGTCACCTTCGACTGCATGGTGATGGACCTGTCGCTGCCCGACGGCAGTGGCTACGACCTGCTCGAGCACATGGCAGGCAACGATGATGTCGGCTTCCCGCCGGTCATCGTCTATACCGGCCGTGCCCTCAGCCGCGAAGAAGAGCAGCGCCTGCGCCGCTACTCCAAGAGCATCATCATCAAGGGTGCACGCTCGCCCGAGCGCCTGCTCGACGAGGTGACGCTGTTCCTGCACAGCGTGGAGGCCAACCTGCCCAGCGACCAGCAGCGCCTGCTGCGCGAAGCGCGCCGCCGCGACACCGTGCTCGATGGACGCACCGTGCTGCTGGCCGAGGACGACGTGCGCAACATCTTCGCGCTGTCCAGCGTGCTGGAGCCGCTGGGGGTGACGCTGGAGATCGCCCGCAATGGCCAGGAGGCCGTCGACCGCCTGGCCCAGCGCGAGGTGGACCTGGTGCTGATGGACATCATGATGCCGGAGAAGGATGGCCTGCAGGCGATGCGCGAGATCCGCGCGCAGCGCCACCTGCAGGACCTGCCGATCATCGCGCTGACCGCCAAGGCCATGCCCGATGACCGTGAACGCTGCCTGCAGGCCRGTGCCAACGACTACATCGCCAAGCCCATCGACGTGGACAAACTGGTGTCGCTGTGCCGGGTCTGGTGCTCGCGGCAATGAACGAGCAGGCGCTGTTCGACCTGGAGCTGAAGGTACTGCTGGAAGCGCTGTACCAGCGCTACCACTACGACTTCCGCAGCTATGCGGTGTCCTCGCTGCGCCGTCGCGTCAGCCAGGCCATGCAGCGCTACGAGTGCGAGCGCCTGTCGGATCTGCAGCATCGGCTGCTGCACGAGCCGGAGCTGTTCGCCCAGGCGATGCAGTTCTTCACCGTGCAGGTTTCGGAGATGTTCCGTGACCCGGAGTATTTCCGGCAGATGCGCGAACAGGTGGTACCGGTGCTGCGCACCTATCCCTCGGTGAAGCTGTGGGTGGCCGGCTGCAGTACCGGCGAGGAAGTGTGGTCGCTGGCGATCCTGCTGCACGAGGAAGGCCTGCTTGAGCGCAGCATCGTCTACGCCACCGACATCAACCCCGCGGCACTGGCCACGGCTGAGGCCGGCGCCTACGGCATCGACCGCCTGGCCCAGTTCAGCCGGAACTACCTCGCCGCCGGCGGCACCGCTTCACTGTCGGACTATTACAGCACCGCTTACGACGGCGCGGTCTTCGACCGCCAGCTGCGCCGCAACGTGGTGTTTGCCGACCACAGCCTGGCCACCGACACGGTGTTTTCGGAAGTGCACCTGGTGTCTTGCCGCAACGTGCTGATCTATTTCAACCGCGACCTGCAGGATCGGGCGGTGGGCCTGTTCCGCGAAGCCCTGGTGCATCGCGGCTTCCTCGGCCTGGGCAGCAAGGAGTCGCTGCAGTTCGGTCGCCATCACGATGCCTTCGAAGCCTGTTCGCGGGARCACCGCCTGTACCGGAAGGTGGCCTGATGGCGGCAATGTCCCACCCTGACGTGGTGGTGATCGGCGCATCGGCCGGTGGCGTGGCCGCCCTGCAGATCGTGCTGGGTGCGTTGCCGGCCACCCTGCCGGTGCCGGTGCTGGTGGTGCTGCACCTGCCGCGCGACCGTTCCAGCCGCATCGCCGAGGTGCTGGCGCCGTACTGCACGTTGGTCCTGCGCGAAGCGGAGGACAAGCAGCCCCTGCAGGCCGGAACGGTGACGTTCGCGCCGCCGGACTACCACCTGCTGGTGGAGGACACGCAGGCCATCGCTTTGTCGATGGACGAACCGGTGCTGTTCTCGCGGCCGGCCATCGATCCGCTGTTCGAATCGGCCGCGGCCGCGTTCGGCACGGGTGTGCTGGCGATACTGCTGACCGGTGCCAGCAGCGATGGCAGCGATGGCGTGGCCGCCGTGCGCGCCGCTGGCGGCCAGGCCTGGTTGCAATGCCCCGAGGAGGCCGAGGCATCGATGATGCCGGCCTCTGCCCTGCAGCATGCCGGCGCCGACGCCGTGCTGCCCCTTGAACTGATGTGCCGCCGCCTGAAGGAGTTGTTTGCATGAACCTGCTGCCGCCGGACCCTGCCCAGTCGCAGGCGCCGGTCAACCTGCTGATCGTCGACGACGTGCCGCAGAACCTGGTGGCCATGCAGGCGCTGCTGCGCCGCGAGGGCGTCAACCTGTTGCTGGCGGACTCTGGCGCGCAGGCGCTGGAGCTGCTGCTGGAGCATGAGGTAGCGCTGGCGCTGCTGGACGTGCACATGCCGGAGATCGACGGTTTCATGCTCGCCGAGCTGATGCGTGGCTCGCAGCGCAGTCGGGATGTGCCGATCATCTTCCTGACCGCCTCGCCGGATGATCCGTTGCGGGTGTTCAAGGGCTACGAGACCGGCGCGGTGGATTTCCTGCACAAGCCGGTGGCACCGCAGGTAATCCTCAGCAAGGTCAATGTGTTCATCGAGCTCTACCAGCAGCGGCAGTTGCTGAAGGCGCGCAACGAAGCGCTGGAGCGCGCGTTGAAGCTCAACGAGACCATGGCGGCGGTGCTCACCCACGACCTGCGCACGCCGCTGTCGGCCATCCTGCTGTGTGCCGACAAGCTGTCGCTGGAACTGCCGGACGACAATGCCGGTGCGCAGCAGACACTGAGCTACCTGGAGGCCAGCACGCTGCGGATGGCACGCATGGTCGAGCAGTTGCTGGACTTCTCGCGGATCCGCAGCGGTGGCCTGCGCCTGCAGAGCAGCGTCTGTGACCTGGCCGAGGTGACGCGTGCGGTGCTGGTCGAGGCCGGTGCCGGCCATCGAAGCGATCGGATCGCGCTGGACGTCCGTGGCGATTCGACGCTGCAGGGCGACATGGATCGCCTTGGGCAGATCGTCGCCAACCTGGTCGGCAACGCACTCACCCATGGCGCCGACGCGACGGTGCAGGTGCAGGTCGATGGTGGCGATGCACGGGTGGTTGCGCTGCGCGTACGCAACACCGGCCATGTCGATGAGGCGTTGCTGCCGCGCCTGTTCGAACCCTTCAAGGCCAGCTTCCACCAGAGCAACGGGCTCGGGCTGGGGCTGTACATCGTTGACCAGTTCGTGCGTGCGCATGGTGGCCAGTTGAGCGCGCGCAACGAGGCAGGGCACGTGGTGTTCGAGGCGCTGCTGCCTCGTCGATCCGATTTGCGCAGTCCGGCGGTTTCCTGAATTCTTCAGCTGGCGCGTGAGCGAACTGAGACGGGCTCGTCCGCAACTGCTACCGTGGCACCACTCTTGCAAAGGAAGCTCCATGCCACTGCGTGCCATCGCCTATGTCAGCCAGGCCAAGCCGGATCTGTCTGCCGCACGTCTGCAGACGCTGGTCGAGGATGCCTCGCGCTTCAACAAGATGGCAGGGGTGACGGGTGTGCTGCTGCATGACGGCGAACGCTTCCTGCAGTACATCGAAGGCCCGCCTGATGGCATCGATTCGGTCTATGAGCGCATCCTGCAGGCCGGCAGCCATGTCGACATCGTCGAGCTGGCGCGTGGCCGGCTGGGCCAGCGCCAGTTTCCGTACTGGGCAATGCGCGGGCTGCCGGTCGACGCCGCGCTGCTGCGCCAGCTTTCCGCAGGCGACTGGTCGGGATTCGCCCGCTCAGTGAACGGTGACAGCGTCATGCTTACGGCGGTGGATCTGTTGGCCGAGGTCGTGCGGCCGGTACTCAGCGCGGGCTGACCGCTAACGCTGCGGGGCGCAGTACGCCGCGTGCAATGCCTGCAGCACCCCCAGCGCCGGACCCTCCAGCAGCCGATAGTGCAGTGCCTGTGCCTGCCGCCGCGTTGCCACCACCTCCAGATTGCGCAGCACGGCCAGATGCTGTGACAGCGCCGATGCGCTCAGGCCAGTCAGGGCCTGCAGTTCCGGCACCGGTGCTTCGCCTTCCACCAGGCGACACAACACGCGCAGTCGCGCCGGGTGTGCCAGCGATTTCAGCAGGGCAGCCGCTTGTGCGGCATGCGTAGCCATCGCGGCACTGTCGGTGGTGATGCTGGGCACGGCTTGACTCGGTAGTTCAGGAAAATCTAATTTAGAGAAATCTAAATTGAAGGGCAAGCCGATGCGCGCGATGCAGAGGGGCAGGGCATGAACCTGCCATGGGCGGCAATTGCAGGCGGCGGCCTGATCGGTGCGTCGGCGGTGCTGCTGCTGGCCACGCTCGGTCGGGTGGCGGGCATCAGCGGTATCGCTGCCGGCGCCGCTGCCGCGCCGCGCGGTGATCGTGGTTGGCGCTGGGCTTTCCTGCTCGGACTGATGTCGGCGGCGGCAGCGGTGTTGAGCTGGCAGGCGGGTGCAGGACAACCACCACGCGCCTTGCTGCGCGACGCGCTGCCGGCCTGGCAATTGATCGCTGCCGGTGTCCTGGTGGGCCTGGGTACGCGGCTGGGCAACGGCTGCACCAGCGGCCACGGTGTCTGTGGCCTCGCCCGTGGATCGCGGCGATCGCTGGTGGCGGTGCTGGTGTTCATGGCCTGCGCGATGCTCACCACGTTCCTGCTACGTCACGGCGGAGGCCTGGCATGAGCCGCAGGTTGTGGGCGGCAGGTGTGGCCGGCGGCCTGTTCGGTGCCGGCCTCGCGCTGGCCGGCATGACCGATCCGCGTCGCGTGCTGGGGTTCCTTGATGTGGCTGGCGACTTCGATCCCACGCTGGCCTGGGTGCTGGCGTCGGCGCTGCTGGTCAGCGCACTGGGTCAATTCTGGCTGCGGCGGCGGCAGCGGCCATGGTGCGCCGAACGTTTCGAGCTGCCGGCGGCGCAGGCTGTCGACACGCGGTTGCTGCTGGGTGCGGCGCTGTTCGGTATCGGCTGGGGCTGGGTCGGCTATTGCCCGGGGCCCGCGCTGGCCGCGTTGGCGGTGGGCGCGCGCGAAGCCCTGTGGTTCGTGCCAGCGATGGCTGCCGGTTTCTGGCTGCATGATCGCTGGCTGCGCTGAGGCTTCACGTTCGTCTCACCGTTGCGGGGTTCAGATCACCTTTCCCGGGGAACGGAGGACGACATGGCACGGATGAAATGGAAAGGCGGCGCGTTGCTGGCGGCGGCACTGGCGACGGCGGCAATGCCGGCGATGGCCTGCACGCGCGCGGTGTATCTGGGCGACAACGGCGATGTCATCACCGCCCGCTCGATGGACTGGAAAGTGGACGTGGCCACCAATCTCTACGTGTTGCCGCGTGGCATTGCGCGCACCGGAAAGGCGGGGCCTGGGTCGATCGCCTGGACTGCACGCTACGGCAGCGTGGTGGCCACCGGCTATGACATTTCCACCACCGATGGCATGAACGAGAAGGGCCTGGTCGCCAACCTGCTGTGGCTGGTCGAGTCGGAGTACCCGGCCCAGCGCAGCGGCAAGCCCGGCCTGTCCATCTCGTTGTGGGCGCAGTACGTGCTGGATAATTTCGCGACGGTGGAAGAGGCGGTGACTGCGCTGCAGCGCGAACCGTACTCGATCGTCACCGACAAGGTGCCGGGCGAGGACCGCCAGGCGACGCTGCATCTGTCGCTGTCCGACGCCACGGGTGACAGCGCGATCGTCGAATACATCGGCGGGCGCCAGGTGATCCACCATGATCGGCGCTATCAGGTGATGACCAATTCGCCGGTCTTCGACCAGCAGCTGGCATTGAACAGCTACTGGCAGCAGATCGGTGGCACGGTGATGCTGCCGGGCACCAACCGTTCGGCCGACCGCTTCGCGCGGGCCTCCTTCTACATCAACGCGATTCCGAAAGCGGAAGATCCGGTGGAGGCGCTGGCCAGTGTGTTCAGCGTGATCCGCAACGTGTCGGTACCGTTCGGCATCACCACGCCGGGCGAGCCCAACATCTCGTCCACCCGCTGGCGTACGGTCGCCGACCACAAGCGGCGCCTGTATTTCTTCGAGTCGGCACTGACGCCCAACACCTTCTGGGTCGACCTGACCAAGGTCGATTTCGGCGGAAAGGTGCTCAAGCTCGATCTCGGCCGTGACCAGCGCAATACCTTCGCCGGCGATGCACTGGGCCATTTCGTACCCAGCGCACCGTTCACCTTCCTCGGCGTCGACGGCTAGTTCGACGCCTGGCTGGAGGCCGGGTAGACCGCCTGGATCGTGCAGGCGCCGCGGCGGGTGAAGCGGGGCAGCGGCGCCACCGCGTCGCTGCGCTCGTCGAAGCTGGCGAAATCGGCCGTAACCACGCGGTCGCCGGGGTTGCCGCAGATCAGGCCGTTCTGCATGCCGGATTGGAAGCTCAATTCCGGCGAGCGGTCCAGCTGGAGGCAGTGGCTGCCCAGTTCAACACGGTAAAAGCGATGGCCGCCGCTACGCAGCGGGTTGGTTTCCACCAGCATGCCCTGCGTGTCGGACGACCAGCCGCGCACATTGCGGGTGGCGAAGCAGTACGAGGCCGAGCCGCCGAAGCCGCGACGGACGTCCTTGCGTTGGCGGATCGTCAGGGCGGGCAGGGTGGCCGTGCGCAGGCTGTCGCTGTCGCGGGCCACGCTGGCATAGTCGCGGGCCTGGACCGGGGTGACTGCACTGACGGCACAGCTGTGGCCATCGACCACAACGCGCTCGCTGGGACGACCGCAGGCCCAGCCGGCGGGTGCTTCCAGCTTCAACGTGGTGGCTGCGCGGACGCCGGGGCAATCCTCGGCGAAGTCGATGCGATAGGCTTGGCCGGAGGCGGCACGCAGCGCGATCGAGCGCGGTGATGCCTGCTCCACTTCCTGGACGCCGACAGCGTCCATGCAGTGCGGGGCCGGTGGCATGCGTTCCTGTGCCGAAGCCGTGGCGGTGAGCACCAGCGCGAGGCTGGCGGCCAGTACCATGGATGCGTGCCTGTAAGTCATGTCCTGCACTCCCTGCGTTGGATGACGGGCCGACTATAGCAGCGGTTTGCACGGCAAGTGTTACACGCGCAGACTGCTCGGATGGGCGCCATCTTCCATCTACGGCACTACGGTCAGGCCACCGGCCTGGATCGCCACGGCTATGCGCAGTGGGTGCTGCCGCTGCAGGGTGAGCTGCAGTTCGAGATGGAGGGCAGGGGCGGCCGTCTTGACCTGCTGCAGGGCGCATTCGTGGCGGCCGGCGAGGCGCACGACCAGATGGCCGACGGCCCCAATGGTTTCGTGATTGTCGACTGCGGGCCGGGCGTGCTCGATGACGCGACCCAGGAGCACCTGTGCCGGCAGCGCTGGCTGCATCTCCCGCTGTCGCTGCGGCAGCGGCTTGCCCAGGTGCAGACGGGCCGGCCTGTGCCAGCGCTGCTGCCGGAACTGCTGCGGGTCTTCGCGCCTGCCGGTAGTGGTGCGCGCCTGCAGGGCCTGTGCGCTGCGGTCGAGGCGATACCGGGGCAGGCATGGTCGGTAGCGCGCATGGCTGCCTTTGTCGGCATCAGCGAAAGCCGCCTGCATGCGGTGTTCCGGAGTGAGTTCGGGCTCAGCCCGCAGGCGTGGCTCAGTGCCAGCCGCCTGCGCTGGGCCAAGCACCAGTTGCGGGTCAGCCCGGCATCGATCAGCGATATCGCACTGGCCGCAGGGTATTCCGAGCAGAGTGCACTGACCCGTGCGCTGCGCCGCGAATGCGGGCAGACGCCGGCGGCATGGCGGCGAGCCACACCCAACACTGCGGAAGCGAACCGGCAGTAGCCTCGGTCAAGACCGGTCGGCAAGGGGCCGCTTACACTGCGCGGCCCGTTCTTGCTGTGAACCTGCAATGCGCAACAACCCGATTGCCCTGGGCATCGCCAATGGCATCGCCGCCGGTGCGCTGTGGGGCGTGGTCTTCCTCGCGCCCGCCGTGTTGAGCACGTTCAATGCCCTGCAGCTTTCCGCCGGCCGCTATCTGGTTTATGGCCTGATCGCCGTGGTCCTGCTGCTGCCGCGCTGGAAGCGGCTGGCGCCGAAGCTCGGTCGCGCCGAGTGGATCGGCCTGTTGTGGCTCAGCCTGGCCGGCAACCTGGTGTACTTCCTGCTGTTGGCCACGGCGGTGCAGTGGGCCGGTGGCGCCGCTGCTTCGTTGATTGTCGGCCTGATTCCGGTCGTGGTCACCCTGGTGGGCGTGCGCGAGCAGGGTGCGGTGCCGTTGAAGCAGCTGCTGCCGGCGCTGGCGCTGTGCGTGCTCGGCGTAGCGATGGTCGGCTGGGAGGCGCTGATGTCCGAGCATCTGGGCACGCCTTGGCGGCAACGCCTGATCGGCCTGCTGTGCGCGTTCGGTGCGTTGTTCTCGTGGGCGCTGTATTCCATCGGCAACAGCCGCTGGCTGTCGCGGCGGCCCGACCTTTCCAGCCACGACTGGTCACTGCTGACC